>CAYVMK010000083.1:0-7789 GCA_964452445.1 uncultured Desulfonema sp.
TGTGTTGGGTGTGTTTGGTGGTTTTGTTCATGGGGAAGGCTCGATGTGAATATCGGATACTTTTTTCCTGTGAGCAGTTATAAGCACCTGGTCAACCAGTTTTACGACCTGACTGGAGGATTCATCGACGATATCTTTATCAAGCTCTACCTCTTCTTCGACTTCAAAAGATACGTCCGGTATGAATTTGTCAAGATTTTCAAGCGTGGCTTCCATTGTTTCGGAAGGCTTGTCCGCAGAAAAAAAGCGGTCTATGTATTTTATTATATCTTCTTTGATTCCGACGCAAAACCGTATGTTCCGGTTTGACATCATCAGAGCTCTTATATGATCTGTTTTTCTCAGATCCTTCGGATCATCAACAAGAATTTCGGTGAAATTTTTTCCCCAGCTCAATGGCACCCACATATAGTGAAGCAGAAAGGATTTTTTCAGTTTGCTGATGAGCTCGACAGGCACAGGCAGTTCGGAATTGAAACTGTTAAACGGGCAATTGTAGAACAGCGAAAGGGATTTGCCCACCACCTCCTTTTTTAAATTGAAGTTTTCAATCAGCGCAAGTTCAATACTTTTGCCTGTTTTCTTTGAAGAGTCCAAGGCTTTTTGAAGCTGAGCCTGGGTTACTATAGAAGAATTGAGAAGATAATCAAACTTTGAATTATTGGAAATATTCGAAATCAGAAAATTGAGCTTGTTTCCTGCCTCCGCATTATCAGGATCAATGCTCAAAGCTGCCCTGAATAATGAAACTGCAACATCTTTGCGGTCCTTTTTTTCCATTTCAGTGCCGAGCCACAGTTTTATCTGTGAGGCATCCTTATTCGTTATTTTATTCTCGGCGATGATCTTGTCCGCCTTCTCGATGAGAGCCGCATGCGACTCAATCTTAAAAAGAATTGACAGCACTTCAACGACAATCTTTACCGGAGTGTAGCTCTCTTTCGAACAGTCTGATCTCAGCAGTTTTTCATATTCGGCGGCAGCCTCCCTGAGAAGACCGAGCTCTTTTAAGGCGGATGCATTGTTGATGATATCTTTCACGTTCCCGGAGTCGGACATCGATTTTTTAATTAAATAAAGATCACCCTCCGACAAGCTGGGGCCGGGCTTTGCCTTGTTGTTTAAGACCTCGTTTTTCAGCTGGTTTACTCTTTCTCTAATTCGTGTAAGTTCTTCCGGATCAATTGCGGCGCCTGCCGCAAGTATCTGGTCGTAACTGCTCAATGACTCATCAAGCATACCCATGGAATAATAGGTCTCTGCTTCCTGAATCTTGTTTTTTATTTTCATTCCTTCGGAAGCGACGGCGCTCATTATAAATTTAATCCTTCAATTGAAAAAAACGGATCCTGACACAATTGATTTGAAGAGAATGACTGCCGTTTGTGTAAAGAACCGTATGCAGGGGCTATGAGAGTAAAAATATTCCGGTCTGATTTATTAATACAAGTCTGAGAACTATTTGTAAATATATATTAATACAGCCCGGAATGCAACCTATATTTTCCCGTTTTCCGTTTGGCCCGTTGCATGATCGCCACAGGCCTTATCGATACGCACTTTGACGATTTTGTTCCTGATGCGGTCTTCGCCTTTAATAAGAACCGAAAGATAATTTGAAGATATTCCTTTCAACAGTCCGCTCTTTTCATCTCTTTTATCTTCAATCAGGATATCGGCCTCCGTTCCGGCGGCCTTTTTGTAAAAATCGGCTTTTTTTAATGCTCCGAGCCTTCGCATTTTCGCGCATCGTGTCTTTATGATATCGGCGGGAACCTGTTCAGGAAAGTCGAAGGCAGGCGTCTTTTTGCGCGGCGAGAAAGGAAAAACATGCAGATAGCTTACCGGCAATTCATCTATGAGGGAATAAGTATTATGAAAGGCTTCATCGGTTTCACCCGGGAATCCGGCCAGTATGTCGACTCCTATAGCCGCATCCGGCATCGATTCTTTTATCCGGATTATAAGGTCTTTAAAATATTCACGGGAGTAGGGCCTGTGCATTTTTTTCAGTATCCCGTCGTTTCCGCTTTGCAGAGGGATATGAAAATGGCTGCAGATTTTGCCTGATTCCGCCGCAAGCTTTATTATCCCGGGAGTAAGTTCATTCGGCTCTATTGAGCTTAAACGCACCCTGTCAATAATGCAGGAGTCTGTTATCAGCTCAAGCATGGCAGTAAGAGTTGTTCCAGGAGAGAGATCCTGTCCGTACTTTCCCAGGTGTATTCCTGAAAGCACCGCTTCCCTGTACCCCGCTTCCCTGAGGTTGTTTACGCTTTCAATTACGGACTGAACCGGCATACTGCGGCTTCTCCCGCGCGCATAAGGGACGATGCAGTAAGTGCAGAAAGCGTCACAGCCATCCTGGATTTTTAAAAAAGCCCTTGTCCTGCTTCCTGAGCGGGCTGAAGGGGCATGCGCGAATCCACCGGAGTCGGCAGGGCATTTGAACTCATTCCTTATTATTTCAAAAATCTTCTCTTTTTTCCTGTTCCCGATTATCCGGTCTATTCCCTCTATTTTTCTTAATTCATCCGGCTCTGTTTCCGCATAACAGCCGGTTGCAATTATTACGGCGCCCGGATTTGAGCGTATCGCCTGCCTTATGGCCTGCCTTGACTGCATTGATGCCCTTCGGGTTACAGCGCATGTGTTGATGATGCACAGGTCGGCGCCGGTTTCGTCTCCGGCATGCGTCCATCCTGATGAAATCAGGGTTTTTGCAATCGATTCGGATTCACACCGGTTAACTTTGCATCCGAGAGTCGTTGTTATGAATTTAGGCATTATCGATAAAACCTCCGCCTAAAACTTCATTTTCCAGATAAAATACTGCGCCCTGTCCCGGAGCGACAGCCTGCTGAGGGCTTTTGAAGATCACGGCAGCGGTACGCCTCCCGTCCGGAATCAGGGTTGATATAACGGCTTTATTGCGATACCGTATTCGTGTATGAACTTCGATGGGGGATGTATGCTCTTTTGATATCCAGTTTATGCCTGTTACACGGCACCTGTCTGTTAAAAGATCCTTTTTTGAGCCCACTACAACAAGATTCTTTTCCGCATCCGTACTGATGACATAGTAGGGCTCTGAAGCAGGGCAGTTGATTCCGCGTCTCTGCCCGACGGTAAAGAGGTGGATTCCCCTGTGGCTTCCTATTCTTTTCCCGCTGATGTCGACTACGGCTCCGGATTCGGGTACAAATCCTGTTTCCTGAGAGAGAAACCTGCCGTAGCTCATCTCTCTTATAAAGCATATGTCCTGACTTTCACTTTCAACGGCAGGACGGAGCCCTTTTTCGCCTGCGAGCCTTATTACTTCCTGCTTGGTAAACAGGGAAAGAGGGAAAATTGCCCGTGAAAGCTGTGCCTGCGTAAGGAAGGAGAGAAAATACGACTGGTCCTTTTTTGTGTCGGCGCCTTTTACAAGATGAAACAGGCCGTCTTTGCCTTTAATCTTTCCGGCATAGTGTCCTGTTGCAAGAGATTCGGCGCCGAGTTTCAGCGCAAAATCAAGGACGGTTCCGAACTTTATCAACGGATTGCATACAAGGCAGGGATTCGGGGTTTTTCCTGATCTATATGTATATGTGAAATAATCGACGACTTTTGTTTTGAATTCCCTGCTGCAATCTAAAATTTCAATCCGGATGTCAAGCTGTCCGGCCAGGCCGGAGATTTTCCGGAGAGCCGCTTCTCCGTTCTTTTCAGCCTGTTTGCCGTATTCTTCTTCATACCCTGTCAGAAAATGTATTCCCGTAACCTCACAGCCTTCCTCTTTCAGCAGATACGCGGAAACAAGCGAATCGATTCCTCCGCTTATGGCAACGGCAGTCTTTTTCTTCATTCAAAAAAAGGAATTGTTTATCGGACGGATTTTCATCGCGCGGGGAGGGCATGCCGGAACGCAAAGTTCACAGACACTGCACCTGCTCTGCTCGAAATTAACCGTCATTTCAGGGCGTTTAATCGAAAGCGCGCCTGTGGGACATACGGCTGTGCATGCTCCGCAGTGGGTGCATTTATCATTGTCGCGTTTTACCTCCTGAGAGGCATTCTGAACGCTGACCCCCTGGCTTTTTAAATATTGAACTCCCTCGTTGAAATTCTTCCTTGATCCCGACAATTCAAGGACCATGATTCCTTCTTTTCTCGGGAGAACGGTTGCGTTCAATATATTAAAAACAAGATCGTAGTTTCTTGCAAGAAAGCAGACTATCGGTTTCTGGACTTCCGTCTGGGGGAATCTCAGTACAAGTATTTTTGAATACACTTTAATCCTCCGAAAAATTCTTTATTTTTTTTGTAATTGATATTAATCTGTATTGCAGGTGAATGTCAACATTTTGAAAAAAGACAAGGAAAACCATGAACCGTTTTGCATATAAGATGGCGGGTTTTGCGATAAAAACCCTTTCCGGTCTTTCAAAGGCAAGGATATACATCCACGGGAAAGAGAACATACCCGACGGATCGGTCATATTCGTCATAAACCACTTTACCCGTATCGAAACACTCTTCCTTCCTTATCATATCTATAATCTCACAAATAATATTCCTGTCTGGTCGCTTGCCGATTACTCTCTTTTCAAGGGGACCTTCGGAGATGTGCTTGAAAAGTTGGGAGCAGTTTCAACCGGGGATCCGGATCGTGATCTTCTCGTGGTAAAGAGTCTCCTCACGGGAGAAGCTTCCTGGATAATATTTCCCGAAGGCGTGATGGTGAAAGACAAAAAGATTATTGAGAAGGGAAAATTCATGATCTCATATGCGGGAGGAAAGCATCCTCCCCATACGGGCGCGGCCACTCTTGCGTTGAGAACCGAATTTTACAGGCAGCGCCTGCGGAAAATGGCGGAGATCATGCCGGATGAAGCAAGGCGCATTGCGGATATGTTCAGGATAGATTCCATTGATCCGGTTCTTGAAAGAAACACTTTTATCGTCCCGGTCAATACGACCTATTACCCGATAAGGGGTTATGAAAATGCCTTGAACAGGCTTGCCGGATATCTTGTCGATGACATACCGGAACGGATAACGGAAGAGATAATGACCGAAGGGACAATGCTTCTCTCCGGCGTCGATATCGATATAAGATTCGGAGAGCCGATAGATATAAGGGAATACACAAAAAATTTCTTCATAAGAAAGGATATCAATTACAGAAAACCGATAAACTTTGATGATCCGATACCTTCAAGGCGCCTGATGAAAAAAGCGGCTCTTAATATCATGCAGAGATACATGGCATCTGTTTACAGCATGACTACGGTAAATCATGATCATCTTTTCGCCTCCCTTTTAATGAAGATGCCGTTTAAAAAGATTGATGAGGATGATTTAAAAAGAAGAGTCTTTCTTGTCGCAACCTGCGATATTAAAGAGACGGGATGCTTTCTCCACAAAAGCCTCATGGAAGACCAGGTGCATCTTCTGACGGATGACCGTTATAATAAATTCAGCGATTTTATCTCGGTCGCCGAAAAAAAGGGAATTGTGACAAGGCAGGATGGAGCCCTTGTAAAAGACTCTTTCAAGTTGAATTTCCCGTTTGATTTTCACAGGGTTCGCATTGAAAACCCTGTTGCCGTGATGGCAAACGAACTGGAGCCCCTGGCGGGCCTGCAGAAGCGGATAAGGCTCATCTCATTGCAGCCCGCGTTCCTGATAAAACAGAGGGTGTCGGAATATCTTCTGAACAGAGCTTTAAAAGAATTTGAAGAAGATTACAAGACATTTCTTATTGCAGGCGAATCCAAGAGAAGCGAAATCGGAATGCCCTTTCTTGTGAAGGGAAAGACGGCGGAACTCGGGGTTTTACTTGTTCACGGCTACATGGCAGCTCCTTTTGAGATGAAAGAGCTTGCCGGATACCTGGGGCGGATGGGAATATGGGTCTATGTTCCGCGCGTTAAAGGGCACGGCACTTCCCCTGAAGATCTTGCCGGAAGAAAATATGAGGAATGGATAGAATCGGTTGAAGACGGTTATGCGATAATGAGCTCCATATGCAGGCATGTCGTGGCGGGAGGGTTTTCAAACGGCGCCGGCCTTGCGCTTGAACTTGCAGCGAGGATAAAAAATTTAAGCGGCGTTTTTGCAATATGTCCTCCTCTGAAACTGAGGGATTTCTCTTCAAGGCTTGTCCCTGCGGTCGATGCATGGAACCGCCTGATGGAGAGATTCCACAGGGAAGGAGCTAAAAAAGAATTTGTTGAAAACCGGCCTGAAAACCCCCATATAAACTATATGAGAAACCCGGTTTCAGGCATAAGGGAGCTCGAGCGGTTCATGGAATCGGTAGAGCCGAAGCTTTCATCCGTGAAAGCGCCCGCTCTTGTTGTGCAGGCTCACGGCGACCCTGTGGTAAGTTCCAAGGGCTCAAGAAGGGTATACGAACTGCTCGGTTCGGAAAACAAGTCTTATGTCGTATTCAATATTAACCGTCATGTCATCGTAACAGGAGAAGGGGCGCACCTGGTCCATAAAGCGGTTGGGGATTTTATCGGGAGCCTGGTAAAGAGTGAAAAGTAAAAAAGTCGTGAGGTGAAAGAGCAAGGGGCAAAGGAACAAAAGGATTCGAGGATTCAAGCGGTCAGGGGTTCAAGCGGTTCAAACAACCAGAAACCAGCAACCAGAAACCAACTTCGATGTCCGATATTCG
Source organism: uncultured Desulfonema sp. (assembly GCA_964452445.1). Classification (GTDB taxonomy): domain Bacteria; phylum Desulfobacterota; class Desulfobacteria; order Desulfobacterales; family RPRI01; genus RPRI01. The sequence goes on from CAYVMK010000083.1 coordinate 6,668, forward strand.
ATATTCAGCTTTCCGACTTAAGTTCCTTGATCTTCGAAATATCCTGTTCTTTCCCGAGCAGGATAAGAACATCACTGTCTTTGATCAGAAAACTTGCCGGAGGAACCAGCACAAAGTTTTCGGGGACAAGCTCTTTTATGGCGATCACAAAAACATTATATCTCGCCTTGAGATCCAGGTCTCTTAATGTTTTTCCGATAAAGGCGCGGGGGGGATCGACCTGGAGAAGATTATAGTCTTCGGCAAGCGGAATAAAGTCAAGTATGTTGGGTGTGGAGAGCCCCCTTGCGACTCTCACGGCCATGGCCATTTCAGGGCGGATGATTTCAGTGGCCCCGATTTTTTTCAGTATTTTTGCATGGTCGTCGTCCAATGCCTTTGCCAGTATTTTTTTGACCCCTATCTCCTGGAGATGAAGGCAGATCAATATGCTGTTGCTGATCTTTGATCCTGCGCTTAATACCACGCTGTCCATATTTTCAAGCCCGAGGGCTTTAAGCCTTTCCTTGTCAGTGGCATCCATGACAATCGCTTCCGTGCAGTAAGGATCTATCTCCTGTATGCGGTTTCTGTCCTGGTCGATTGCGATCACTTCGTTTCCGTCTTCAAAAAGGGCTTTTGCGACATGGAATCCGAATTTTCCGAGACCTATTACGGCGAATTTTTTCATTATTATCTCCTTTACCCGACCATGAGATTCTCTTCGGCGTACTCAATTCCTCTCGGAGCTTCGGCTGCGGTTATTACATATGAAAATGTAAGTACGCCGACTCTTCCGATCAGCATGGTTATTATTAAAAGGAATTTTCCAAGGCTGTTGATTACTCCGGTTGCGCCCATCGACAAACCTACTGTTCCGAAAGCCGATACTACTTCAAAAAGGTAAGAAATAAAACGGTCCGCGTTTTGAATCTCCTTATGCCCGAAATGGTCCGACATGAGAAGAAGAAAAAGAACAAGCGTGACAAGAGATATCGAAAGCAGGAATATCGAGACGCTCTTTGAAAGGCTTTCTTTCCCGAGACTTTTCTTGAAAACATTGACCGTGGCATTTCCCCTTAGCCGGTTTTTTACCAGTGAAAAGAGGACAAAGAAAGTTGTTGTTTTAATTCCTCCGCCGCA
>CAYVMK010000084.1:0-7723 GCA_964452445.1 uncultured Desulfonema sp.
TAAAAGAAAAAATATCAGTGATGATCAGCGTAGATCGGTGGCTGAGTAGTTACAAAAAGATAATGAACAGAAACACAACCATCTCCCTTTTCCTGGGAACCGCAATCTCTGTTGCAGCATTATACTTTGCCTTCAGAAATATTCCCCTTGATGATCTTTTAATATACCTTTCTTCCATAAACTATTTTTGGATAATCCCGGCTGTCGCGGTAAGCATTTCAACTTTTCTCGTAAGGGCGTTAAGATGGCAGTCAATACTCGAACCTGTCCGGAAAATAAGCTTTATAAATGCCTTTCATCCCCTCATGACGGGCTTTATGTTAAACTGCATACTTCTGGGAAGAATCGGGGAGGCGGCAAGGCCTGCAATCCTGATGAAAAATGAAAAAATACCTTTTTCGACTGGATTAGCCACAGTTGTTGTTGACCGGATGTTCGATATTATTTGTCTGGTCATTTTTTTTATCATCATAATGTCAGGAATAAAAATCAACCCTGATATTGTTGTCGATTTCGGGGGCTACCGATTAAACAACACAGATCTTATTACTGCAGGTAAAAATATCGCCGGAACAGGCGCAATACTTGTTGCAGGCAGTTTTCTTCTTTTTTTCGGTAAAACAAGAAAATTCATAGGTTTTATTCTCATGAAATTGCCTCTTATTTTCTTCTTTGCAGGTTCATCTTTCAAAAAGAAGATTGAAGATAAAATCTCTCTTCCTGCGCTGCGCGTCCTGGAAAATTCTTCAAACGGTTTTTTGCTGATAAGACGTCCAAAATCCATATTGATATCAGTGTTCTACACCATTGTAATCTGGGCTCTTACCGCCCTTTCATATTACCTGCTTGCACTCGGCTGTCCGGAAATCAATCTCTCATTCACGGAAATTACCGCAGTTATGATTATTGTTTGTTTCTTTATAGCTCTTCCTTCCGCTCCCGGTTACTGGGGTCTCTGGGAAGCAGGCGGTATTTTTGCAATGTCTCTTTTTGGAGTCTCCGCAAAGAACGCAGCCGGCTATACTCTGACAAATCATGTAATACAAATGGTTCCGGTAATCATAACCGGTCTTGTCTCAGCAATGATAACAGGCGTAAATATAGGATATTTTAATAAATCAGTCGATAAAATAAAGTAATTATTCAGCCACAGATTCACACAGATGAACGCAGATAGATTTAAATACTTAACTATTCAGGAGCCAGAAGCCAGAACTGCCCAGGTTGATAGGCTGCTGGTGTTTGGGCTGTAGGCAGTCAGCCTGTAGATGTTTAGTCCGTAGGTTTTCAACTAACAGCCTACAGCCTAACAGCCTACAGCCTGATCTCTAACAGCCTACAGTTTAAATAACCTGAGTAATTACAATAAAAGAAAAAATATCAGCGATGATCAGCGTAGATCGGTGGCTGAGTAGTTACAAAATAAATGGCAGAGTTTAATTATGGCGCTACTTGATATACTTACATATCCGGACAAATTCCTGAAAAAAACTGCAAAGCCTGTGGTAAATATTGACGGCGCTCTTCAGAAAACGATAGATGCCATGATTGAGACAATGTATAATGCGCCCGGAATCGGTCTTGCATCAATCCAGGTGGGATGCGATAAAAGCGTAATCGTTTATGATCCTTCTCACGGTGAAGACCGGAAATCACTGACAGTTCTTTTGAATCCTGAAATAATTGAAGCCAGCGGAGAAACTGTTTCCGAAAATGAGGGCTGCCTGAGCGTGCCGGATTTCAGGTCTGATGTAAAACGGGCGGCATCCCTGATCATTGAAGCGCTTGACAGGGAGGGAAAACCGTTAAAGATAGAAGCGGAAGAATATCTTGCAATCATTCTGCAGCATGAAATAGATCATTTAAACGGTATATTATTTATCGACCGGATCAGCGCTTTAAAACGTGAACTCTATAAAAGGCGCATCAAAAAACAGCTGAAGCAAGATGAAAAATAGGCAAAGAATCATATTTATGGGCACTCCGGACTTTGCCGTCCCATCCTTAAACGCCCTGCATAATTCCGGCCATGAGGTTGCCCTTGTTGTAACACAGCCGGACCGTCCGAGAGGAAGAGGCCAAAAGGTACTGTTGTCTCCGGTAAAAGAGGCCGCTCTTGAGATGGGATATGATATTCTCCAGCCGTTATCGGTAAGAACTCCCGAATTTTATGAAAAAGCCGCCGCTCTTTCTCCCGATATATTTGTTGTCGTTGCTTTCGGACATATCCTGCCGAAAAAAGTCCTCTCAATTCCTGAAAAGGGCGCAATCAACCTGCATGCTTCCCTTCTTCCGAAATACCGCGGTCCGGCGCCGATTCAGTGGGCCATCATAAACATGGAAAAAGAAACCGGCGTAACTGCTATGCTGATGAACGAAGGTCTCGATACCGGTGATATCCTGTTGTCCGCCAAAACTGAAATCGCCTCCAAAGAAACCTCATCTTCACTGCACGACCGCCTCTCCCGGATAGCAGGAGATCTTCTGATACTGACTTTGTCGGATATGAGCACAAACAGCATAAAGCCTGTATCGCAGGACAATTCTCTTTCTACATACGCCCCTTTGCTTAAGAAAAAAGACGGTCTTATTGACTGGTTAAAACCTGCTGAAGAGATAGACGCATTTATACGCGGTATGACACCGTGGCCGGGCGCTTTCACGTTTATCGGAGGCAAGCGTCTGAAAATATTTGCTTCCGATGTGGTCTTTAACGATTCAAAAGGAGATCCAGGTACGGTTACCGGTGAAACACGGGATAAATTGCGCATCGCAACCGGAAAATATCTTTTATCCATCAAGGAAATACAGGAGGAATCCGGGAAGCGGCTTTCTATAAAAGATTATCTGTGCGGTAGCAATATTTCTCCGGGGACCATTCTTGGCTGATTATAAAGGTTGCATGTCCTATGGACGACGCCCGAAGCCTGGCGCTTCATATCTTAAACAAACTCGATAAGAGCAACAAGACTCTCGATAGCCTTCTGGAGGAATTTCAGAAGGATCATCTTCTTTCAAAACGGGAAAGATCCCTTTTCAACGCAATAGTATATGGTGTTTTAAAGTGGAGAGGGAGGCTCGACTGGATAATAAGCCATCTTTCAAAAATGCACATAAAAAAGGCAAAGCCTGAAATCATAAATATTCTGCGAATCGGTCTTTTCCAGATCATTTATTTAAACAGGATGCCTGTTTCTGCAGCAGTAAACACTTCTGTTGAAATGGCGAAGCATTCGGCAGTAGAACGCGGTGCAGGATATGTAAACGCCATATTGCGGAAAGCATCAAGGGAGCATGAAACACTGCCTTATCCCGATATAACGGAAGAACCCGAATATGCCATCTCGGTTAATAAATCTTTTCCTGAGTGGATAATAAAAAGATGGATTAAACTTCTCGGGAAAAACCAAACCATTGAGCTGTGTGATGCCATTAATGAGATTCCCTCGATTACCGTACGGGTTAACACGCTTAAAACAAACCGTCAGGACCTCGCCAATTGCATGGAATCCGATGTCCGGAATATCAGGTTGACAGCCTGTTCTCCTGACGGTCTCTCTTTCTCAAACCCCCAAAAGAGTATCCATGAGATGGAAACCTTTAAAAACGGCCGGTTCCAGGTTCAGGATGAAGCCGCGCAGCTTGTAACTCTGCTCCTTGACCCCAGGGCTGGAGATGCGGTTCTGGATGCGTGCGCCGGGCTCGGGGGCAAAACAGGACATATCGGCCAGTTGATGAAAAACAGCGGAAAGATAACAGCCCTCGACATCGATAAGGGCAAACTATATAAGCTGAACCGTGAAATGGAGAGGCTTGGCATCACAAATGTCACAACAGTAAGAGACGATATAGTAAATCCACTTATATTAAAAAACCATTATGGGCAGTTTGACCGGATTCTCCTGGATGCCCCCTGTTCAAACATGGGCGTTCTTCGCAGGAACCCTGACGTAAAATGGAAGCTGCAGGAGAATAAACTGATGCAATACAAAAAGAGGCAGCTTCTTTTTCTTGATAATCTCGCAAACCTGTTAAAACCGTCAGGTATAATGGTATATGCCGTATGCAGCACAGAACCTGAAGAAAACGAAGATGTTATAAAAGAATTTTTGATAAAACGCCCTGATTTTGGTATTGATAACAATGTGCTTTATTTGCCTGAGTGTTTCGGCGCTTTATTGAACAGAAGCGGGTTTATTAAAACTTACCCACATCTTAACAACACGGATGGTTTTTTTTCAGTTCGCTTAAAACGGATAATGTGATTTCAAAAATTGCAAAAATATCTGTTCTCGTATTTATTTTTATTGCCGTGTTCGGGGCAAGCACATATCTTTCCCTGACATTGATAATCAAAAGCGAAGATACTGTTGTTGTGCCGGAACTTGTCGGGAAAGATGTCATATATGCGCTAGAAGCCCTTACAGGACTCGGGTTGAATACAAAAGTCAAGGGTTCCGAATACAGTTCTGAAATTCCAAAGAACCATGTAATAAATCAGTCGCCAGAATCCGGATCCGAAATTAAAAAAGGGAGAGATGTCAGGATAACAATCTCAAAAGGCGCAACAACTATTCTTATGCCTGATCTGAAAGGGCTGCCGATTCAACAGGCGCGTATTATACTTGAAGAAAATGACCTGTGCGAAGCAAATGTTTCCTCTGTATACATTGATAATGTTGAAAAGGATGAAATAATCGCCCAAAATCCTCCGGAAGGCAAAGAGATTGAAAGAAAAAAATGTGTTGATCTGCTAGTTGGTTCAGGCGCACCGGCAAATAAATACAAAATGCCGGATCTTTACGGGCTGTCACCCGACGAAGCAATTCTGCTGATTGAAACAAACAGGCTGATCCGAGGAGAAATCAAATCCTTTTTTGACGCGGAAAAGCCCGACAATATAGTTGTCAGTCAGGAGCCTCTTTCCGGATATCAGGTTTCTGAAAAGACGGTTGTAAATTTTGTAATCAACAAAGAACCGGCAGAGATGAACCGGCAGAATATTTTTATCTTGGACAGCGCCTGGTTTTTCAGGTACAGAATAGAAAATGGTTTTCTCTCAAGACATTTGCGGGTACAGCTTTACAGAAACGGAACGGCTGCAGACATTTTTGATAACCAGATAACACCATCTGAGGAGATAATGCTTTTTATTCCCAAAGATCCGGATAATTTCATACTGATTTATATTGACGATGCCATCGTAAAGCCTGATATTATTCCCTTTAAAAAATTTTTCGCAATGGAGTGAACATGAAACTGATAGCGCCTTCAATATTATCCGCTGACTTTTCGCGGCTTGGAGAAGAAATCAAATCGGTTGAAAAAGCCGGGGCGGACTGGATCCATGTTGATGTGATGGACGGGCATTTTGTTCCGAATATAACCATGGGACACATTGTTGTTGAAGCTGTCAAGCGGGTTACTTCCCTTCCCATCGATGTGCATCTGATGATAGAAAATGCAGACCGTTTCATACCTGATTTTGCCAAAGCAGGCGCCTCTCTCATCTCGGTGCAGGTTGAGGCATGCGCCCATTTGAACAGAACGATACAGCTTATAAAGGAACTGGGCGTAAAGCCCGGTGTAGCGCTGAATCCGGCTACTCCCCTTTCGGCAATCGAATGGGCGCTCGAATATATTGACTTTGTACTTATCATGAGCGTTAATCCCGGCTTCAGCGGGCAGGCCTTTATCAGAAACAGTATAGACAAGATTAAGGCCCTTTCAAAGATGATAAAGGGAAAAGGTCTTTCGACTCTCATCGAGATCGACGGGGGGGTTAATAAGGATACGATAGCAGATATATCAAGAGCCGGAGCTGATGTTTTTGTGGCGGGTTCTGCAATTTTTGGAAGCAGGGATTACAGGGAAACGATAAAGCTTTTCAAAGAAATAGCGTAACTGCTCAGAAGCCGGAACTCAGGAGTCAGATTCCGGAATAGAAGCAAAGTAAACCCATACATCTCATTTTTTGAAAAAGGATTAATAGGTTAGGCTTTGGCTATTAGGCTGCAGGCAGTGACAAACAGTCTTCAGCCTATAGTCTAAATAACCTGAGTAATTATAATAAAAGAAAAAATATCAGCGATGATCAGCGTATATCTGTGGCTGAGTGGTTACACTTAAATAAATACAGGGAGACGATAATGGCTTCAAAAAAAATTCTGGTCATACACGGCCCCAACCTTAATATGCTCGGGAAAAGAGAGCCCGGAATATACGGAACAACCGGTTTGAACGATATCAATAAAGACCTTCTCAAACTTGGGAAAAAACTCGGCCTTATCGTGGATGCATTCCAGTCCAATCATGAAGGGGCAATTGTGGATAAAATCCAGGAGGCCGCCAAAAAATACGAAGGGCTTATAATAAATCCCGCAGCATATACCCATACAAGCATCGCAATAAGGGATGCTATTCTCTTGTTCAATGCCCCTGTTATAGAGATACACCTTTCAAATATCTACAAGAGGGAGCCTTTCCGGCACAAATCGATGATATCGGATGTTGCAACTGCCACTCTCTGCGGATTCGGGCACTCCGGATATTATATGGCTCTTGAGGCAATCGCCCGAATGCTTAAATAATTTGAACTTCTCCCCGCCGCAAGCAGCGGGGAATGCGCTCGCTGTTGCGGTTCAGGCACTTTAGAAATAGCAAGTCACACCGAGTAAAGCGCCTATAGCATTTACGCCCGTGTTCCGATCGTTCATGCCTGCATTGGAGATATGGTGAAACATAGTTTCACCATCCAGAGACCAGTTCTTTTTGAGGAGGTAGTGGACTCCTACGCTGAACTGGGGATTGAACTCTAAAGCCTGGCCTATGAGGGACTGAGAGAGATCCTTGTAGGAATTGGTATACACGAGCCCCGCTCCCGCCTGAATGTAAGGAAACAGACGATTTGTGTGACAGGGAAGGTTGTACCGGAGCAGGCATGTAACGCCGCTGATCACGCTACCGGCGCCCTCGAATACGAAGGAATGGGTCAGCTCAAAGATGAACTCGAAATTTCCTTCCCAGTTGAGTTTCCGCGTGGTCAGGTCAGGATCCAAACCCCAGATAAAACGGAGGTCTGTCATAGCGTAAGTCAGATCAGGCCTGGATTTTTTGTACACTGGAGAGTACAAAACTCCAGCAATGGTTTGGATCGAGAATTTGTCTTTGAGAATTACATCGGTGAGAATATTTAGTTCATGCCTATCTTCGGCGCCAGTTTGCCTATCAGACTGAGCAAAGCCTTGCAACGGCATGAATATAAAGACGATGACAAGCATCAGTATTCTTGAAAGTATTCTTCGCATGATCTTTCTCTCTCAATTCCAATTGCAGTTCCGAGATTTATTTAAACATATCCCGCATTGACAAACAGCCATATTCCACCGAGAACATTTTTTGATAAGAACTTTTTTTGAGGCGCGGGGGGTTATAGGAGAAGCAGTCTTTGTTGTCAATATATTTCTGACTAAAAAAATATTTGACACACATTTGCGATAATGTTATGAGTAGAATAACTGCTCATAAAGGAGTTAGGCATGGATAATCTATTTTCCGGCATAATATCATCCAAAACACGAATAAAGCTTCTTATCCGCTTTTTTTTTAATCCGGAAACCAAATCGTATTTAAGAGAACTCGCCAAGGAATTTGATGTTTCAACCAATTCAATCCGTGAAGAATTAAACCAGCTTACCAGAACCAATCTTTTGAAATCTGAAAA
>CAYVMK010000085.1:0-7547 GCA_964452445.1 uncultured Desulfonema sp.
ACGGTAAAAATACGTTCGGCTACAAACTGTTCCCCGGAGTGGTGACCAGTCTCGAATTTGAACGGATCATGAGCGGCACCGGACCGTGCCGGGGTCGCCTGGTGCGTCCGGAAGACGGCCGGCCGATCCGTAAAATCGCCTGGATTCATTGCGTCGGTTCGCGGGATCTTCAGACCAATGCCGATTTTTGCTCAAACATCTGCTGCATGTACAGCATCAAGGAGGCGCGGGTAGCCAAGGGAAAATTCGGCGATGCGATTGATACCACCCTGTTTTATATGGATATGCGCACGTTCGGCAAATCCTATCAACGCTACCGCGACGAGGCCGAAAAAAGTCATGGCATTCGATTCGAGAGAGGCCGGGTGCATTCAGTTGACAGGGACACCTCCGGCGACGGTTCCGGAGGAGACCTGTCGGTCCGGTACGCTGATTCCACCGGCAAAATCTGTGAAGACCGCTTTGACATGGTGGTACTCGCAGTGGGTCAGCGGCCGGCCGCTGAAACTCAGAAACTGACTGACATGCTCGCTATACCGCTCAACCCGTGGGGTTTCTGCCAGGCCGAGCCGTTTTCCATGACAAAAACAGGGAAGGAAGGAATCCTCATCGGCGGCGCCTATTCCGGACTGAAGGATATCAGTGAATCCGTCATTCAGGCGTCGGCCGCAGCCTTATCCGCGTCCCGCACCATCCACAATTCCGGCGGCAGCCTGGCGCTGGAAGCTCCACCCGCTCCTGAGCAGGTTGATTTATCGAGAGAACTCCCCCATACATTGATTGTAGTCTGCAGCTGCGGTGATACGCTTTCCGAATGGGTTCGATCAGCGGATTTAGCGGCACGGCTTAAAACCGATCCGGCGGTAAAAGCACTTGAATTTATTGACCGGACCTGTACCGCCGGCGGCTGGGAAGCATTGGCGCAGCTCGTGGATAAACATCGGCCCAACCGGGTCTTGATCGGCGCCTGCCTCCTCTATGTATATGCGCCTAAAATCAAAGAACTTGCCCGCCGGTCGGGCCTCAACCCGTCCCTGACCGACGTGGTGGACATCCGTACACCCGCTTTTGAAATTCTAAATCAGGAAAAACCTGCAGATCCGAAACACATTATCGCCATGATGGAAAGCGCCCTTTTGACCGGCTTGGCCAGGCTCAAACGGGCCAATCCCGCCCCGGCGGCAACCGTCAAGATTCAGCAGAGTGCTCTGGTTGTCGGCGGGGGAATTGCCGGTATGACGGCAGCCCTGGCAATTGCGGACCATGGGTTCAATGTCAATCTGGTCGAAAAAGATGCCCAGCTCGGCGGCAATCTGGCCTGGCTCCAGAATACCCTGGAAGGGCATGCCGTAAAGCCCGTATTGCAGGAAACTCTCGCCAAGGTTGAAAAACACCCTTTGATCAGAGTTCACACCCAGACACAGGTGGTGGGCGCTTACGGCCAGGTCGGGAATTTTTTCAGCTCCATCGAAACTCAGGACGGTCATGCCGATACGATCCGGCACGGCGTTATCATTCTGGCCACCGGCGCTGTCGAAGCGACCCCGACCACTTATCATTACGGCGAGAGCGCTGCGATTATCACCCAGAAAGAACTCGAACAAAAACTGAATCAAAACGAGATCGACCCCCTGAAACTGGGATCGGTGGTCATGATCCAGTGTGTTGAATCGCGCGAAGAACCGCGAAATTATTGCAGCCGGATCTGCTGTGCCTCAGCCTTGAAACACGCCTTGGCGTTAAAGGCAAAAAACCCGGCCATTGAAATCTACATCTTTTATCGCGACCTGATGTCCTACGGTTTTACCGAGACCTATTTTACCCAGGCCCGTCGGGCCGGGATTATATTTATTCAGTACAATCCGGATCAAAAACCCAAGGTCGTCCCGGCTCCTGCGTCCGGAGCCGATGGCATTCTCTGCGTCAAAGGCTATGATCCGATCATGGGACGTCTCGTCGAAATTGACGCCGATCTGGTGGTCCTTTCCATGGGGGTGGTGCCCCGCCTCCCTGCAGACCTGGCGGCGTCCTTGGGGGCCTCTCTGGATCAGGACGGATTTTTTCAGGAGGCTGAAACCAAATGGCGCCCGGTAGACTCCATCAAGGAAGGGGTGTTCGCCTGCGGTCTGGCGCACTCGCCGCGGTCCATTGCCGAAGCCGTTACAACCGCTGAAGCGGCCGCCCAGCGATCCCTTCGAATTCTGTCGCAAAAGTTTCTTCCCGCCGGAAGAATTGTGGCAAGCGTCCATCACAGCATCTGCAGTTTGTGCGAACGCTGTATCGATGCCTGCCCTTACGGCGCACGCACGCATGATTACGAGCTGGAAAAGATTTTAGTAAATCCCGTCATGTGCCAGGGGTGCGGTTCCTGCGCCGCCGTTTGCCCCAACAGCGCTTCCGTCCTGGAGGGATTCCTTGAAGAACAGATGTTTGAGATCATCGATGCGGCTCTTGAAAATACCTTTGACTGATAAAACCTGCAACTATCTATAAAGGATCACGCATGAATCAATTGGAACCCATAGAAAAAGAACTCGCGCCGGACGTTGCACCGGACCCGCTGGCGCCGGTCCGGAATATGTTGAAAGCCTGTATCCAGTGCGGCACCTGCTCGGCTTCCTGTCCCAATGCCTTTGCAATGGATCTGACCCCGCGCCACTTATGGCGAATGGTGCTCCTGGGACAAACGGACGCTATCTTCAGCAGTCAGACGTTCTCGCTTTGCTCGGCCTGTTATTACTGCACCCTGCGGTGTCCCCGCGGCCTGCTGTTGACCGAAGCCATGGTGGCGCTTAAACAGATTGCGTCCGCTCAAAACCTGGACCGGTATAAAAAGGGGATCCGTTTCTACAAAAGTTTCATGAACAGTGTCCGCCGCCACGGCCGGGTCCATGAGATGGAGTTTATGACCCTTTATTTCCTGTCGATGAAAAGCCCTTTTTTACCGCTTAAGTTCACACCGCTCGGCTTGCGCTTGCTGGCTAAAAGGAAAGTCTCCATCGAGATCCCGTCAAGAGAACCGAATGCCTTGGAAGCCATTTTCCGCAAGGTCGAAGAAATGGAGGGGCGCTCATGAAATATCTCTACTATCCCGGTTGTTCGCTGGAAGGAACTGCGTTGGAATACAATGAATCCACCAAGGCATTTATGCGGGCGGTGGGCGCGGAACTGATTGAACTGGACAACTGGACCTGTTGCGGCGCCACGGCCGTGGAGTCGGTCAGCCGCCTGCTGTCGCTGGCGCTGCCGGCCAGAAATATCGCGCTGGCGGAAAAAATGAACGAATCCAAAGATATCCTGGTGCCTTGCAGCGCCTGCTATCTGAACCTGAAAAAAGTGGAAGAAAAAACCCGCAAAGAACCCGAACTCCTAAAAAAACTCAATGAAATTTTAAATGAAGAAGAGCTTCAGCTAAAAGGCAAGGTCCGCGTGAGACACCTTCTGGACGTCGTTTCAAATGACCTGGCGCCCCAGGCCATTAAAGACCGATTAACCCGATCCTTTTCCGGGTTTCAAATTGCACCGTATTACGGCTGCCAGTGTCTTCGCCCCTATTCGGTTTTTGATGACCCGGAAGCCCCGCGCTCCATGGAGCCGCTGATTCAAGCCACCGGGGCGGAAGTATTTCGCTGGGATATGGGGGCAAGGTGCTGCGGCGCCTCCAATATGAATACCAAGATGGAAGTGAGTCTTGAACTGGTGGCCGGCATTTTAGAGCAGGCAAAAGGGGCCGATGCCATTGTAACGGTCTGTCCCATGTGTCAGATGAATCTCGAGGCGTATCAGCGAAAAATTGCAAAACTAAAAAATGAAGACCTTCACATCACCATACTCTATCTCCCCCAGCTTCTGGGGCTGGCAATCGGCCTGACGGAAAAGGACCTTCGTCTCGAATTAAATCTGTCCATTACGAAACGCTTTCGTGAAAAACTGAACGGCAGTATTGTTCCGCATGACACTGCAGACGGAACCAGCCATCAGACAGCTTCAAAAAGTTTCTAAAATCGGACGTATTGGAAACGGTTTATGAAAGTCGCCATCACATCGTTAAAAAATTTGCGCCATAGCCTGGGTTTTAAGCTGATTCTGACTGTCGGCGTCACTCTGCTGCTGTCCATCGCTATTTGGGCTTACTTTAATATTAAGTACCAACAGGCGAAGCTGATGAATCGTATTGTGGCCGATGCCGACCGGCTGAGCAATACCATCAACCTCGGCACGCATGATGCCATGCTGCACAACTCAAGAGACGACATCGCCCGGATCATCAAAAACATCAGCCGACAAAAAGAATTTAAATCTTTAAGAATCTATAATAAAAAGGGAGTCATAAAATATTCCAATCAGTTTGCCGAAGTTGACCAAACCGTCGATATCCAAATTAGGGCCTGTTCGGTTTGTCATTTATCAAGCCCGCCTCTGTCCAATGTTCATTTTACCCAAAGGGCCTGGCTAACCACCCTGCCGGACGGGTCTCGCCAGCTGGAGATCATCACGCCGATCCGGAACGAACCCGAGTGTTCGACTGGTCCTTGCCACATCCATCCTGGTGAAAAAAAATTATTAGGTACACTGAACCTGGTTTTTTCCCTTGAAAAGACCGATAAAGAGATCTTCCATCTTGAAAAAGGGATCATTGCGCTGGTGGCTTTTGTTTTCCTGGTAACGTCTGCAATTATTTTTGTCTTTGTGATGAAATTTGTAAATCTTCCCATCAAGAAGCTGATTATCGGCACCCATCAAATTGCGAAAGGGAATTATCTCAGCCGGGTTGATATTGAACAAGCGGACGAAATGGGACAGCTGGCAGTCGCCATCAATAAGATGGGCAAAGAGATCTGGGAAAACCAGGCGGAGCTCAACCGCCAAAGAAATGAATACCAGTCCCTGTTTGACCATGTCCCCTGCCTGATCACCGTCCAGGATAAGGACTACCGCCTGATCGGTTTCAACCGTGAATTTTCCGAAAAATTCAGTCCTACCATGGGAGAATATTGTTATCAGGCGTATAAAGGGCACAATCATAAGTGCAAGGAGTGTCCGGTTGAAAAAACTTTCGCAGACGGCCGATCGCATTATGCTGAAGAAACCGGTTCGGATAAAGACGGAACCGTTACCCACTGGATCGTGAAAACAGCGCCCATCCGGAATGTAAACGGTGAAATTGTCGCCGCCATGGAAATGAACCTGGATATTACTCACAGCCGGAAACTCGAAGAAAAACTCGAGGAATCGGAAAAGAAATACCATGAGATCTTCAACAATATGCCCAATCCTGCCTTTGTGCTGGATGAACACTTCCTGCAAATCCTTGACTGTAATCAGCGCGTCAAACATGTTTACGGCTTCAGCAGGGAAGAGCTGATTCAAACTTCTTTTCTCGATCTTTTTAAAGATAAACAAAAAGGCGCCACCACTCTGAAAATCAAAACTTCCAGCGTGTTGAATCAGGTAACGCACCGGACCAAAAGCGGGGAAACCATTTATGTGGATATCTGGATTTCGCCCTTGGTTTATGAGGGGCAATCGGTATTTCTGGTGACCACCAGCGATATCACCCAGCGGCTTGAAACCGAACAGCAGCTCATCCAGGCCGGTAAAATGGCCACGTTGGGAGAAATGGCCACAGGCGTGGCCCATGAACTGAATCAACCCCTTTCGGTTATCAAAACAGCCAGCAGCTTTTGTATCAAAAAGATTAATAAAAATGAAAAAATCGGCGATGAAGCTCTTTTCACCCTGTTGAATAAAATCGACGGCAATGTCGACCGGGCCACCAAAATCATCACCCACATGCGTCAATTTGCCAGAAAAACCAATATGACACTGATGAAGGTGCAGATCAACGATGTTCTGGAACGGGCCTTTGAGATTTTCAGCCAACAGTTAAAACTGAGGGGAATCGAAGTTGACTGGAAATTAGAACCGGGTCTCCCTTTTATTTTGGCGGATCTCGACCGCCTGGAGCAGGTATTTATCAATCTGATTTTAAATGCGCGGGACGCCATTGAAGAAAAATGGGCATCCCGGGAGTCCGAAAGCGGCGACAAAAGAATAACCCTTAAAACCGCGTCAAACGAAAAAACGGTGACGGTCGAGGTCTGCGATACGGGGGTAGGAATTCCCCAGGGGGCTGCAGACAAGATTTTCGAGCCCTTCTACACCACTAAAGAAGTGGGGAAAGGTACCGGACTGGGGCTGTCGATCAGTTACGGCATTGTAATGGACTGCGGGGGGACAATCCGGGTCCAATCGTAAAGCGGCCGGGGGGCCTGTTTTATTTTAACTTTTCCCAAACAGAACAAAGTACAATGAATCTAAATCCAAAAAAGGGACCGGTTTTACTGGTCGATGATGAAGAGGATATCCGTGATGTACTGGCGATAGCTTTATCGGATTGCGGATACGACGTGTGTACGGCGGAAAACGGGAATGATGCCTTGCTCCGTTTCAAGGAGTTTAATCCTCCGGTTGTATTGACGGATATCAAGATGCCGGTCATGGACGGAATTGAGCTGCTGCGCAGGATTAAATTTGAAAATCCTGAAACGGAAGTCATCATGATTACGGGCCACGGGGATATGGATCTGGCCATCGAAAGCCTTAAAAATGAAGCCACCGACTTTATTACCAAGCCGATCAATGTGGATGCCCTCGAAATTTCAATGAAACGGGCCCAAGACAAAATCCTCATGCGCAAACAATTGCGTGAATACACTGAAAACCTGGAACGGCTGATACGCGAAAAGACCGAGTTGCAGGATCACCTGTCGTCTCTGGGGCTGATGATCAGTTCCATCTCCCACGGCATCAAGGGGCTCTTAACCGGTTTGGACGGGGGGATGTATCTGCTCGATTCGGGTTTTGCCAAACAGAAACAGGAACAGATCAAAGAGGGTATTGAAATTGTAAAAATCATGGCCGACCGCATCCGCAAGATGGTTATGGATATTCTTTTTTACGCCAAGGAGCGCAACCTTTCCTGGGAGCGGGTCAATGTCTTAAGCTTTGCCAAAGAGGTCACTCTGACGGTGGCACCGAAAATCAAAAAGCAGGGCGTCGAACTGGTTTGCGAATTTGATCCTTCCCTGGACGAGTTTGAGATCGACCCGGGCTCGGTGCATGCGGCCCTGATCAATATCCTTGACAATGCCGTGGATGCCTGTATCAACGATCCATCCGAAAAAGCACACCAGATTCACTTCACCGTAAAAGCAGATATCGACGATATTCTGTTTGTCATTTCCGATAACGGCATCGGTATGGATGCGGAAACCCGCGAAAAAATCTTCACGCTATTTTTCTCGTCTAAAGGGGAAAAGGGGACGGGACTGGGCCTGTTTATCTCCGACCGGATCATTAAGCAGCACGGCGGCACGATTGCGGTCAGTTCGGCGCCGGGCAAAGGATCCAAATTCAGTCTTAAAATTCCGAAGACAATCCCAGATGCGGCGAAACATTCTTCTGAAACGAACAAAGGTAAAGCCATACGCCATTGACAACTTTCTGTCGTCCATACTGCTTTGGTTTAGTGAAAATGTCTGCCG
>CAYVMK010000086.1:0-7546 GCA_964452445.1 uncultured Desulfonema sp.
TTTGAATTATTCATAGGCGGCCGGTATTTAAGAGCAAGACAGAAACAGGCTTTCATCTCACTGATAACCATATTATCAATCGCGGGTGTTATGGTCGGTGTTATGGCTCTGATTGTGGTTATTGCAGTTATGGCCGGCTTTGAGTCCGATCTTAAATCCCGTATACTCGGAGTTGAATCGCATGTTGTTGTAATGAGCCACAGCGGCTCCTTTTCCGGATATCCGGGGATTCTTAAACATATTCTGAAAATCGACGGAGTTGAGGCGGCAACCCCTTTTATTTATACCCAGGTCATGCTCAAATCTTCCTCCGGAGTCTCAGGCGCCGTTTTAAAAGGCATTGATCCGAAAACAGCAGGCCTGGTAGTAAAAAATCTCCGGGCCTTTTCACTGCAACGAATTGAACAGGAGGGCCAAACCGGCGGTTCTTCAAGCATTGTTCCCGGCATAATAATCGGGAAGGAACTTGCCGGGAGCCTCGGGGTTTCAAAAAGCGATATGGTTTATCTGATATCTCCATCAGGCATGATATCCCCTGTTGGGCATTTACCTTCAATGAGGCAGTTTGTTGTGAAAGACCTGTTTGAATCCGGGATACATGACTATGATGGTTCTCTCGCTTACATCAATATGGAAGATGCGCAGAAGATATTACGAATGGGTAATACTGTGACAGGTATCGAGGTGCGTGTAGGTGATATTTATAATGCCGGAAAGATAGCCGAAAAGATCAAAAATGATTTGGGATTTCCCTACCGGGCAAGAGACTGGATGCAGATGAACAAAAACCTCTTTTCTGCTTTAAAACTGGAAAAGACGGTGATGTTTATTATTTTAGCCCTTATTGTTCTTGTTGCCGCCCTTAATATAGCAAGTTCCCTTATCATGATGGTAATGGAAAAGACGAGGGATATTGCTATTCTTAAAGCCATGGGGGCAACCGACAGGAGTATCAGAAAAATATTTGTATTCAAGGGAATGATAATAGGTTCAGTCGGAACCAGCCTGGGAGTCTGTGCAGGATACATACTCTGCAAGCTTCTTGAAAAATATAAATTTATCGATCTGCCGGGTGATGTTTATTATATAACGACTCTTCCGGTACGCATTGTGGCCTTTGATGTTATACTGATCGCTTCGGCGGCATTGCTGATTTGCTTTCTGGCAACCTTGTATCCGGCTCACCAGGCGTCTAAACTTAATCCCGTCGAGGCTATCCGGCATGGATGACAATATGCCCGATTATAATAATAAGGCCGCTCACGGGTATTCTTCAAATCTGTTAAAAGTCAGAGGGATATGCAAAAGCTTCAACAGCAGCGGGGCCCGTCTTGATATTCTCAAAGGGGTTGATTTTGATCTGGATAAGGGCGAAACAATCTCGATTGTCGGCGCATCGGGGATAGGCAAATCCACTCTGTTGCACATACTTGGGACTCTTGATTATCCCGATAGCGGCGCTTTATTTTTTCTTGATGAGGAAGTTTTTCGTTATGATGCCGGCAAACTGGCGCAGTTCCGGAATCAGTCTATCGGATTTGTCTTCCAGTTTCATCATCTTCTGGCGGAGTTTTCCGCGATTGAAAACACGATGATGCCAGGCCTGATAAAGGGGACAGGCAGACAAAAAGCAAAAGAAACTGCAGAAGCAATACTAGTAAGGGTTGGACTTAAGGAGAGGATGAACAGCAGGATCGGCGCTCTTTCGGGTGGAGAAATGCAGCGGGTGGCTATTGCAAGGGCATTATCTCTAAAACCCGCCATTCTTCTTGCCGATGAGCCGACCGGTAATCTTGATAAAAAAAACAGTGAGCAGGTTCATGAGTTGCTGATGGAACTTAATCGGGAGTTCGGCATGGCAATGATAGTAGTAACACACAATATGGAACTGGCCTCTTTTATGCGAAGGTGTGTTACGATTTATGACGGGCAGCTTGTTGAAACAGCCTGAGGAGTTATAATGAACAAATATCTGTGCCTTATCGCTATTGCAACAGCGGTTTTATTTTCCGGCAATATTTATGCGGCGGAAACGGTGAATGTATTGGTATTACCCTTTGAAATTAATGCCCAGGATGAGCTCTCGTATCTTAAGAGTCAAATCCCTCAGGTAATCAAGAGCCATTTAAAACAGGATGGCGCGGGTATTTTGGAACCCGATCCCGGTATGGTTTTATCCCGGACAGAAAAATCCGGAGTCATGGATGAAATCAGGAAAATCGGAGTTAATGGCGGCGCCAGCCATGTAATCTGGGGAAGCATTACAATTATAGGCCAGCATTTCAGCCTTGATGCCAAGATGATCGAATCTTCCGGTGACGGGCTTCCAGCGGTTTTTTTCTACGAGGGAGAAGGAATAGAAAATCTCTCAGGGAACCTGAAGGAACTTTCACAGGATCTTGGAATGAAAATTTTCAAACGGGAAAAAATCTCGAAGGTGCTTGTTGACGGTAATAAGCGGATTGAAACCGATGCAATCAGAAGGGTCATTAAAACAGAAACAGGAGGAATATATCAGCCTAAAGACCTTGCAGATGACCTTAAGGCTGTTTATGCGATGGGATACTTTGATGATGTCCGTATTGAATCTGAAAATACTGCCGAAGGGAAGGCGGTAACATTTAAGGTTAAAGAAAAGCCGACAATAAGTGCAATCATTATAAAAGGGAACAGAGTATATGAAGGTGAGAAGATAAAGGAAGTCTTAAATTTAAAGACCGGCTCAATTCTGAATTTTGTGATGGTTCAGAAAAATATCGAAAGAATTGAAGGCCTCTATAAGGAGAAAAATTACCATAATGTCAGTGTGGAATATAAAATCAACGAACATGAGAATAATCAGGCCGACCTCGAATTTATTATTACGGAAGGCTCGAAGGTTCTTATCAAAAATATAATATTTGAAGGCAATAAAGCGTATACAAGCGCAAAGCTTAAAAAACTTATGTCGACTTCGGAAAAAAGCATATTTTCACTGGTAACTTCCGCCGGGGATCTGAACAGGGAAGACTTAAATCAGGATATTGTAAAGCTTTTATCTTTTTATCACAATAACGGTTTTATTCAGGCTAAAGTCGGCGAGCCTCAGATTGACACTCGGGAGTCCTGGACTGATATTACAATAAAGATTGATGAAGGTCCGCAATTTAAAGTCGGAAAAGTTGAAATAACCGGGGATCTGGTTTTCCCTCAGGAAAAGCTCATTGGGAATATTAAGATCGGAAAAGAAAAGTATTATAACAGGCAGGTTCTGCAAAGCGATATCCTCGCGTTGACGGATATCTATTCGGACGAAGGCTATGCATATGCCGATATTGTTCCGAGCATAGATCATGACCGGGATAAAATGGCAGTCAACATTAACTTTATAATTAATAAAGGCAAGCAGGTCTATTTTGAAGAGATCATAATCGGCGGGAATACAAAGACCAGAGACAGGGTTATCAGGAGAGAACTCCTTGTATATGAGCAGGAACTTTACAGCGGAGCCAAGTTGAAAAAGAGCATGCGCAACCTGCATCGCCTCGATTACTTTGAGGATATTAAAGTCAATACATCAAAAGGAAGTTCCGATGATAAAATGCTGCTTAATATAGATGTTACGGAAAAACCGACCGGAGCTTTCAGTTTCGGAGCGGGTTACAGCAGCGTTGAAAAAGTATTCGGCATGGCCTCAATTAGCCAGGGGAACCTTTTTGGAAAAGGGCAGGTGCTCTCTTTAAAAACGCAATTAGGCTCTGTTACAAATAAATATACTTTAAGTTTTACCGAACCGTGGCTGTTTGATATGCCCCTTTCAGCCGGTTTTGATCTGTATAGCTGGGAATATGATTATAATACTTATAGCAAAGACAGCAAGGGAGCAGGAATCAGATTCGGATATCCTGTTTATGAGTTTACAAAGCTTTATTTAAACTATGCTTTTGACGATGCGGTTATAAAAAATATTCAAATAGATGCCCCGGATGCCATAAAAGAGATGGAGGGGAACAGTGTTTCGAGCAGCATAACAACAGCATTAAAATACGATTCCCGTGATAAAGTATTTAATCCTACTGAAGGAGCAGAACATACCATCTCTATCCAGTATGCCGGTCTTGGCGGCGATATCGGCTTTACGCGGTGCATTGCCGAAACAGGCTGGTACATTCCTTTGTTTAAGGGCACTGTCGGGTTAATACATGCGAAGACCGGATATATCAGTCAAAACTCAGGGCAAAAACTACCTTCGTATGAACGTTTTAACCTTGGCGGGATAAATTCACTGCGCGGATTTGATTGGGAAGATTTAAGCCCTAAAAAGAAAAATTCGGCAGGCATATTGACTGAGATTGGCGGGAACAAATTTGTCCAGTTTAATCTCGAATTCCTTTTTCCTCTGATAAAGGAAGCGGGTGTCATGGGTGTGTTATTCTTTGATACGGGAGATGTCTATGATAACAATGAGAGCATAAACCTTGGAAATCTGAGAGAAAGCGTCGGGGGCGGTATAAGATGGTATTCGCCTATGGGTCCGATGCGCATTGAATATGGACACATACTTGATCCTGTAAAAGGTGCAGGTGAGGGCGGGAAATGGGAATTTACGATGGGTACCGTATTTTAAAGGCCGGACTTTATTTTGAAGTTATCAATAGTT
Source organism: uncultured Desulfonema sp. (assembly GCA_964452445.1). GTDB lineage: Bacteria > Desulfobacterota > Desulfobacteria > Desulfobacterales > RPRI01 > RPRI01. The sequence continues at coordinate 4,640 of CAYVMK010000086.1, forward strand.
AATAATCATCAAGGGAGGAATAATAATGAGATCAGTTAAAACTGCGGTTTCAACGTGTATGGCCCTATTTTTTCTGCTTGGAATCTCCGCATATGCGGCGGATGTTGCAAAGATAGGTATTGTGGATTTTCAGAAAATCCTTGAAACATCAAATGCCGGAAAAGCGGGTCAGGTTGAGATAAAGAAACAGGGCGAGAAGATGGAGTCTGACCTGAAGAAAAGAGGCGTAGAAATAGAAGAGCTGAATAAGAAGCTTGAAAAAGACGCGATGGTCGGAAGCAAGGAGATGCGTGAAGAAAAGGAACGGGAAGCCCAGATAAAGATTTTTGATTTCAAGAATCTTGAAAAAAAATACAGGGCCGAACTTCAGAAGCTCCAGACGGAAATTGTGGTTCGCATCCAGAAAGAGATTTTAGCTATTGTTGATGAGATCGGTAAAAAAGAAGGCTATCTTCTTGTAATTGAAAAACGCGAAGCAGGGGTCTATTATTCGCCGGCTTCCGTGGATATTACTGATAAACTGATACAGCAATATAATGCAAAATTCGCCCAGAAACCGGGAAAAGAGAAGTAGGAAATCATAATGGAAGCGACGCTTTCCAAAATAGCCGACATAGTCGGAGGCAGGATTATCGGCGACCCGAAGACGGTCATATGCGGCGCCGCCCCCTTTGAAGATGCGAAAGGATGCGATATAACATTTGCCGGTGATGCCGGGTTTTTAAAAAAAATCGAAGAGACCGGAGCGGGAGCGGTTATAGTTCCTCAGAATTTCAGTGAATCTTCAAAGAACCTGGTACAGGTGAATAACCCCAAAGTCGCCTTCACAAAAGTTTTGAACCTGTTTTATCCGACTTCCGTTCCGGTACATGGAATAAGTCCATCCGCACATATAGGGAATGGATTCAAATGCGGCAGGGATGTTTCGATTGCCCCGAATGCAGTGATCGGCGATGACGTTGCTATCGGCAACCGGGTCTCGATTTATCCGTGCTCCTATATCGGAGACGGTGTTGTTATCGGCGATGATGTTAAAATCTACTCCAATGTATCTGTTCTCGAGAGGTGCATAATAGGAAACAGGGTAATAATTCACGCCGGTTCCGTCATCGGGAGTGATGGTTTCGGCTTTTCTTCCGACGGCGAAAAATATTTCAAAATTCCCCATACAGGTATTGTCAGGATAGATGATGATGTCGAAATCGGAGCAGGAAACACTATCGACAGGGCTACTTTCGGCAAAACATGGATATGCCGGGGAGTAAAAACGGATAATCAGGTTCACATTGCACATAATGTGACTGTCGGGGAGGATAGTCTGCTTATAGCTCAGGCAGGCATCGGGGGAAGCACATCAATCGGAAAGCATACTATTGTTTCCGGGCAGGCAGTAGTTGCCGATCATATCACCATCGGAGATAATGTCGTTATTGCCGGTAAAGCAGGTGTCGCCAAATCCGTTCAGAACGGGGAAGTTTTATCCGGTGCGCCCGCAATTCCGCACAGGCTGTGGCTGAAAGTCCAAAACATCATTCCAAAACTTCCGGATATCAGGAAGAAGCTGCTGGAAATAGAAAAGAGGGTGGAGAGGATGGAGAAAAAAAATGAAGAAAATTATTAATATAACGGAAATAATGAAATTATTGCCTCACCGGTATCCGTTTATTCTGGTTGACAGGGTTGTCGAACTTGTTGAGGGGGATAAGATTATCGCTTTGAAAAATGTTACCATCAATGAACCTTTTTTTGTGGGACATTTCCCCGGCGCCCCCATTATGCCCGGAGTTCTTATTATAGAAGCAATGGCGCAAGCCGGGGGGATATTGTTTGCCGTTTCCCAGCCGGAGGAAAAGCGCGGCGGGCCGGTTTATTTTATGGGAATGGATAAGGTAAAATTCAGGAAACCGGTTGTTCCCGGGGATCAGCTTTTTTTTGAAGTAAAAATTTTAAATATGAGATCAAAAGCCGTCAAAATGTCGGGCATTGCGACAGTTGAAGGCAAGTGTGTGGCTGAGGCTGAGTTTATGGCCACTTTAGTAAGTTAGAAACTATTTGCTTCGTTTTCCTACCCCTCAAGGGTGTACTGAAAAGAGCGGCAGAAAATAGTTTCGTTAACGCACTGATCCCGTTTATCGTGGTTAGGAGGAAAACGATGATTCATGAGACAGCTTTAATCAATTCCGGGGCCGAGATCGATTCAAATGTCGATATCGGCGCATATTCCATAATCGGAGATAATGTATTCATAGGTTCAGGGACTGTGATAGGCCCTCACGTTGTTATAGACCCTTTTGTAACAATCGGCCGGAACTGCCGGATATTCCAGTATGCCGCAATCGGCGCCGTTCCCCAGTCACTCAAATTTGAAGGTGAAAAAACATATGTAAAGATAGGCAATGGAACAATAGTCAGGGAATTTGTTACCATCCACAGGGGAACCGGATTCGGCGGGGGCATAACCGAGGTCGGGGAAGAAAACTTTTTGATGGCCTATACACATATAGCGCACGACTGCAGGGTAGGCCGCAAGGTTGTCATGGCAAACAACGCGACTCTGGCCGGACATATAACTATAGGAGATCATGCAACAATAGGGGGTCTCGTAGCCGTGCATCAATTCGTTAAAATCGGAGAATATGCTTTTGTCGGCGGCAAATCGGCAGTAGTTAAAGATATACCCCCTTATGTCATTGCCGCGGGAGACAGGGCCGAGTTGCATGGCCTGAACTCAGTCGGCCTTAAACGCCATGGGTTTTCGCCGACAACATTATCCATGCTGAAAAAAACATACAGAATAATATTCAGGATCGGACTTACAATGAATGAGGCGATTGAAAGAGTCAGGGCTGAAGTCGAGCAGGTTCCCGAGGTCGTAAATTTCATTGATTTTATAAGATCTTCCCAGCG
>CAYVMK010000087.1:0-7484 GCA_964452445.1 uncultured Desulfonema sp.
GTTTTCGTTTGTCTTTCCGTTCTAATTCTATTAAAGCTTCTTCCCATCCCGCTAAATATTCCTTTTCTTCCGCTGCTCGTGTCGATTCCGGTATCGCATCAATCAATAGCTGTTTTTTCTGGATATTTGTTAGTTGGTGTGTGTCTTCCGGTGGGATTTCGGCTTTTGTCATGATATGCGCCTCCTGTTTGCGCCCCTGTCGGTTGAGTCGGGGAAACCGGCCAGGATAACCGGCTTGTCGGGTGGCCTCCCTATCCCCGAAAATTGTTATGCAGTTCTCTGCATAGGAATTACTTTTGCCCCTTGCTTCAACCCATCCAGATAATCCGCCCATAGTTGCATCATTTTGCGGCGTTCGGGAAGGTGTGCTGTCCTATTATATGCACGCCCGTTAGGATCTCTGACGGCATGAGCAAGCTGATGTTCGATAAAATCCGGTCTTACTTGAAGGACTTCGTCAAGGATTGTTCGGGCCATCGCCCGGAACCCGTGGCCGGTCATTTCGTCTTTCTCAAAACCCATCCGCCGAAGTGCCGAAAGAACGCCGTTGTTGCTCATCGGCCGTTTAGGTGTCCGCGGACTGGGAAATACATAGCGGCCGGCGCCGGTCAAGGGATGCAGTTCCCGCAGGATTTCAACGGCCTGGTGCGCCAAGGGAACCAAATGCGGCTGACGGGTTTTCATTTTCTCGGCCGGGATATTCCATTCCGCCGCATCAAGTTCGATTTCCACCCATTCAGCTTGGCGAAGCTCGCCAGGGCGCACGAAAAGGAGCGGAGCAAGGCACAGGGCGCACTTGGTTACAAAAGAACCCTCATAGCCGTCAATCGCCCGCAGCAAGCCCGCAACCTTTCCCGGGTCAGTTATAGCTGAAAAGTGGTTCGATTTTACCGAAGGAAGCGCTCCGCGAAGATCGGCGGTTGGATCTCGTTCAGCCCTTCCGGTGGCAACGGCATACCGAAAAACCTGGCCGCAAATTATCTTGACCCTGTGCGTCATTTCAAGCGCCCCTCGTGATTCAATCCGGCGCAGCACCATCAACAGTTCCGGCGCCTTGATATCGTTGATCGGACTTGCGCCTATCCAGGGAAAGACGTTTAGTTCAAGCCGCTTGAGTATCATTGCGGCATGAGCCGAAGTCCATGTTGGGGTAAATTTGCTGTGCCATTCCCGCGCAACAACCTCAAAGGTATTTTCATCCTGAACCTTTGCGACTTTCAATGCTTTGCGCACCTGGCTTGGGTCGATACCGTCTGCAACCTGTTTGCGCGCTGCATCCCGCCGCTCTCTGGCCTGAGACAGGCCCACCTCTGGGTAAGTGCCAAATGACAGCAATTTTTCCTTACCCCCAAACCGGTATTTAAAGCGCCACCACTTACCACCGGCAGGGGATACTATGAGAAAAAGGCCGTCGCTATCAAATAGTTTAAATTGTTTGTCTTTTGGCTTTGCGTTGCGGGCTTTGGTGTCGGTCATCGGCATGGCTGACCTCCTTTTTTTGGGGTAACTGTTTTGTGATTGGGGTAACTTTACGTGAAACTTACCCCAATTACCCCCGGATGTCAATGGATTTTATTAGACCTGTATGGACTACTGGAAACTAAAAAACCCTTATTTCAAAGGGTTTTTTTACTTTAATGGACGGTACTGGATTTTGATTTGGAGGCGGCATCCGGATTTGAACCGGAGAATAACGGTTTTGCAGACCGCTGCCTTACCACTTGGCTATGCCGCCAAAAAAAATGGAGCGGGAAACGGGATTTGAACCCGCGACTTCAACCTTGGCAAGGTTGCACTCTACCACTGAGTTATTCCCGCTCACCATCAGAAACCTTAGAAACCCTTGCATAACCCTTTTGCCTGTCCAGTACATTACAAGGAGGTCTCTGTCAGGGCTTTCCCAAATATAAGTTTCTCAACTTTTTGTCAATAAAAATTTATTCCTTAAAAAGCCTGCTGAAATGAGTAAAATAGTCAATCCCGGACCATATGGTTAAAACAAGCGCTCCCCATAAAAAAAACATTCCTATGGCATGAAAATTGATCCCGAGATAAGGATAATGCATCAAAAGTGGAATTATGGCTGCTATCTGGAAACCGGTTTTGTACTTTCCAAGATTCGATGCCGCTACATCCTGCCCGTGCTCGGCAATAACGCTTCGAAGTCCCGTTACCGCAATCTCACGCCCGATAATAACGCAGACCACCCAGGCAGGTATCCAGCCAAGTGAAGTCATCATTATAAAAGAACATGACACCAGGAGCTTATCGGCAAGTGGGTCCATGAATTTTCCGATATTCGACACAAGCCCCCATCGCCTTGCCAGAAAGCCGTCAAGATAATCGGTTATGGCGGCAGCGCTGAAGAGAACAGCCGCAAGAAAAGTGCAATGCCTGTTCGGAAACAGCAGAAGTAAAATAATAGCCGGAATTACCGCCATTCTGTATATTGTAATGCTGTTCGGGTGTTTCAGTACGTCCTGAATCCTGCTGCTGCTTCTCATGTCGTTATCACACATCATTTTTTGGGTTTTTTTGCCTTGTTCCAGTCATCTGAGAAAGCTTTAATACCTTTATCCGTAAGCGGATGGGAAGCCAGCTTTCCTAAAACATCAAAAGGGATAGTCGCAATGTCGGCCCCAAGCAAAGCCGAATCAAGCACGTGGAGAGGATTGCGCACGCTTGCCACAATTATTTCAGTATCATAGGCATAATTATCATATATATCGACTATCTGTTCGACCAGAAGAAGACCGTCATGCGAGATGTCATCAAGACGTCCCACAAAAGGGCTGACGTAAGTTGCTCCGGCCTTTGCAGCCATCAGTGCCTGAAGAGGTGAAAACACCAGGGTCACATTCGTTTTGATCCCTTCACCGGTAAGCTTGCTTACAGCCTTCAAACCGTCGACCGTCATGGGAATCTTTACAACTATATTCCTGTGGATCGACGCAAGGTGACGGGCTTCTTTCAACATCCCTTTAAGATCAAGGCTTATAACCTCGGCGCTGATGGGTCCGTCGACTATTTCGCAGATCTCTTTAATAATCTCCTCAAAATCACGCCCTTCTTTTGCGATAAGAGACGGGTTTGTCGTAACCCCGTCCACCATCCCCATGCTGTTTGCTTCCCTTATTTCATCAATGTTCGCCGTATCAATGAAAAATTTCATATTAAATCCTCCTCCTTATGCGGCATACTTCATGTTATTTTTTTGAACTGGAATCAACGAATCTGTCCCTGCATTCACTGCTGCAAAAATACATATCACTGCCGTCAGCATTCAGATATATCCCGTCTCTCTTAGGAAAATATACCCCGCAGACAGGATCTTTTATCATTATATCATCCACCGTACCGGCATTCCTCTCTTCCCTTCTTTCCGTGGATACCGAAGGCGCAGTCCATCCCTTGATAACCTTATATGCCACGTAGATCAGTAAAATATATATTATTAATTTTATCATGAATATTGAATTATCGTCTGCTCATCATCATCCAGGTTGTCAAGCAGGTATTTAAAATCCCTTTTTAATACAGGATGAATAACCGTCGGATCTATATCGCACAAGGGCTTTAGAACAAAGCGCCTTTTATGCATCCTGGGATGCGGTATGGTAAGTCCGGGTGAATCAAGAACCACATCGTCGTACAGTATTATGTCAAGATCAAGTATGCGCGGTCCGAAACGAACGGTGTCGGAAGTTCTCCCTGCCCTGACCTGGATTGAAAACATCTCGTTTAATAAGGTGGAAGGGCCGAGCTTCGTTTCAATCTTTACAACCGCATTTACGAACCAGTCCTGCTCCTTATAATCAACAGGTGAAGTTTTATAAAAGTTTGACCGGGCTTTAATTACTGATGCCCCTGATCCGGCAAGAGCATCTATGCCGTTTTTGCAGTTTAAAAGCTTATCTCCAATGTTGGAGCCGGCAGAAATGTACGCAATATGTTTTTCCATAACAGTGATACTATTTTTGATGCACTCGTAAAAAGTCATATGCGAACGGATTTGAGATTTTTGGGAAATCCCAAAAAAGCTCATTAAGTGAGCATATTTCGATTTTTTACGAGTCCGTCATACTATTATTGATAAGTTCGCAAATAATCAGAACCCGGTTGTGCGCATCCTCTCTATTACCTCTTTCATCCTCTCTTTTCCGACAGTGAGAGCCATCCTGATATAACCCTCTCCGGCAGCGCCGAAACCGTTTCCGGGAGTAACGACTATGTCTGCTTTTGACAGAAGATGGCTTGTAAACTGTGCGGATGTATAACCTTTGGGCGCCTCAACCCACACATAAAAAGTGGCGCGCGGCTTCTGCACTGAAAGACCGAGCGCTATAAGGCCGTCCACCAGAATATCCCGGCGTTCCGCGTATTCTCTGTTTATATCATCAACGCAGGTCTGGTCGCCGTCAAGAGCCGCAATCCCTGCAATCTGTACCGCCTGAAACGCCCCTGAATCAATGTTGCTCTTTATCTGACCGAGTCCGTGTATAACCTCCTGCCTTCCGACCGCAAAGCCTAAACGCCATCCTGTCATGTTATAGGTTTTGGAAAGAGAATGAAACTCGATGCCGACCTCTCCGGCTCCCTCGGTTTCCAGGAAGCTGACCGGCTTGTACCCGTCAAAAGCCATTTCAGTGTAAGCCGCGTCATGGCAGACAATAATGTTGTTTGCTTCCGCGAAATGCACCACCTCTTTAAAAAACTCACCCGTGGCAACCGCCGATGTGGGGTTATTGGGGTAGTTTATGAACATCAGTTTTGCTTTTTTCGCAATATTGGCTGGAACGGCCTTTAGATCGGGCAGAAAATCATTCTCCTTCTTTAAATCCATAAAATATGATCTCCCTCCAGCGAACTGAACGCCGACATTGTAAACCGGATAACCCGGGCTTGTCATAAGGGCAAGATCTCCCGGATTTATGAAGGCAAGAGGGATGTGGGCGATACCTTCCTTCGATCCTATAAGTGTTACGACCTCACTTCCCGGGTCAAGCTTCACGTTGAATCTTTTCTTATACCACCGCGCAACCGCCCTGTTGAAATCATCCATTCCCGTATATGACGGATACTTGTGGTTTTCCTGATCCGTTGCCGCTTTCTGCAAAGCTTCGATAATATGAGGAGGAGTCGGCATATCGGGATCTCCGACACCAAGGCTTATTATATCAACACCGCGTTTTCTGACATCTTCCTTCTGCCTGTCTATCTCCTTAAAAAGGTAAGGAGGAAGATTTTTCAGTCTTTCCGATTTTTCAACTGCAATCATATTATCAGAACCATCTCATATAAAAATTAGTACCTTAGAAATAATTTTCTGCGCGTTTCTACCCCTCAAGGGGGTACTGAAAAGAGTGGCAGAAAATTATTTCGTGAAGGTACTTATCCCGTTTATCGGGGTTAGGTTATTTAGACTGTAGGCTGTTAGCTAAAAACCTACAGTCTAAAAACCTACAGTCTTCAGCTTACAGCCTATCCACCTGAGCAGTTACAACTTCAGAACTAATACCGCCATGCATCTTCCCAGAATTCCCCCTTGTATATGACCCTCGCATCCCCTTCAAGATAAATATCATAAAATCTTCCATTATCCTCCCTGAAATAAATGGAAAGAACTCCGCCGCTTCTCGTTATGACGTTTATCGGAGATACGGCTTTATTCTTAAAGGCTGAAACAAGCGCCGATGCAATTGCCCCTGTGCCGCATGCCAGAGTCTCATCTTCTACACCCCTCTCATATGTCCGGACCGATATTGCGCCGTTTTTTATTCCGGTTATAAAATTCACATTTGTCCCGGCAGGAGCAAAATATTTATGGAACCGGATTTCCCTTCCTGTGCCGGCAACGTCAACCCCATCAATGTCGTCCGTAATTATCACAGCATGCGGAACCCCCGTATTTATGCTTGAAACGGCCAAATGGCCGCTTTTAAGCTCTATCCGGCAATTATCTTTAATGTCGGAGGGATCCGGCATCTTTACTTTGCTCCTGTCACCCGCAACTTCGGCATGAACGATTCCGGCATCGGTTAAAAACGACATGCTTGAGCCGGCAATCCCATTTAAATATGCAAACCTTGCGGCGCATCTTGCGCCGTTTCCGCACATCTCGGCTCTGCTTCCGTCGGAATTAAAATAACGCCACTCGAAATCAGCCGGATCATGCTTTTCTATCAGTATCAATCCGTCGGCCCCGGCCGACATCCTGCGCATGCAGACTTTTTTAATAAAGGAGGTAAGTCCGCTTTCATCAATAATATTGTTTCTGTTGTCTATTATGATGAAGTCATTGCCGCTTCCGCTCATCTTGAAAAAAGTTATGTTTTTCATATTATGTTTTCAGCCTGTCAGATTTAGTAAATTCCTATACTATCAAGTTACTCATAAAAAAGAGGGTATATTTTCGCCTCTTGTAAGATCCTCGTATTTCTGGCGTTTTCTTGCAACATAAAATTTATCGTCCTTTACCATGACTTCCGGAATCTTAAGCCTCGAACAATAGTTGGACGACATCACGAATCCGTATGCTCCGGCGCTCATAACAGAAAGGAGCTCTCCCCGGCCGACTTTCTGCATGATACGGCCAAGAGCCAGAAAATCTCCGCTTTCGCATATCGGACCGACAATATCGGCCGTCATCTCCCCTTCACCTGAAATTACAACCGGTTTAATCGCATGGAATGCCTTGTAAAGAGTGGGGCGGACAAGGTCATTCATCCCGGCATCAACAATGACAAATTCCTTATCACCGGTTGATTTTCTGTAAAGCACCTTTGTCACAAGAATCCCGGTATTTCCGACTATAACCCTTCCCGGCTCTAAAATCAGCTTGACCTTCATATCTCCTATCGATTCTTTTATTGCAGCGGCATATTCGACCGGATGCGGGGGCTCTTCATCGTTATAGGTTATTCCAATGCCTCCGCCCATATCAAGATACTTTATATTTATCCCGTAATCCTTAAGATCTCTTATCATCGATTTCAGGCTGCTAAGCGCATCCATGAAAGGCCCTGTCTCCGTAATCTGTGAGCCTATATGGCAATCAATACCTATGACTTTGATATTCTCAAGCCTCATGGCGGCCCTGTATCCATTTATCGCAAATTCCGTGTTGATCCCGAATTTATTCTTCTTCATCCCGGTTGAAATATAAGGATGAGTCTTGGGATCGACATCAGGATTTACCCTTATCGCGACAGGCGCTCTTTTCTTCAACAGCCCTGCTCTCTTATTTATGACCTCGAGCTCTTCCAGGGATTCTATATTGAACATCAGTATGCCTGTTTTGAGGGCGTAATCTATCTCATCCATTCTTTTTCCAACCCCTGAATAGACAATTTTCCGCGGCGAAAATCCGGCTTTTAATCCTCGGTACAGCTCTCCGCCCGAAACGATATCAAGCCCTCCCCCAAGGTTTGAAAACAGCTTCAAAACCGCAAGGCTCGTATTTGCCTTTGCGGAAAAACAGATAA
>CAYVMK010000088.1:0-7432 GCA_964452445.1 uncultured Desulfonema sp.
AATTATTTTTAAAAGCGAAAAGGATTCTTTTTATATCTATCTCATTCACGAACTTGTTCCAATAAAGCGCAACAACGGACATTATGGCGCCCAATTGAATACAAATGATAAAAAACCTATTGAAACTGTCCAGCATATCAACCCCTAAAATTTTGGAGATGATAATCATATGTCCGGTGGAGGAAATTGGCAGATATTCGGTTATTCCTTCTACTATTGCTATTATTATTGCTTGAATGAAGGTCATTGAGGTATCACCATAAACATGGTCTGTTTCCTTTTCATTCTGGATCCTGAATTCTGTCTCCCGGCGAAAGAACAGTCACAATTTTTTGATATGAACTTCTTTGTTCGGGCGATGCCGCTCATCTCTTTTTACGCGCAACCCTTGCCGCAAGCAGCACCGGATCGTACACCGGCGAGAAAGGCGGAGCGTATGCAAGATCGAGATCGAACACCTGATCGATGGTCATCTTGTTAAAGATGGCTGTTGCATATACATCTACACGTTTGACCGATTCAAGCCTTCCTGCCAACTGGGCGCCAAGGAGACGCCGGTCTTTCCTGCTGAATATTACCAGGGAATTCATAAAGGAGGCTCCCGGGTAATACCGGGCCCTGTCCCTGGATTTGACAATGACCTTCTCGGGATCAAGTTCCATGTCTACTGCCTGGCTATACGAAAGACCGGTTCGCGCAACACCGAGATCGAATACCTTGGTTATGGCCGTGCCAAGGACTCCGGCAAAAGACTCCCGTTCACCGGCAATGTTCATCCCGGCAATTACTCCCTGCTTGTTCGCCTTTAATGCGAGCGGGGCATGAACCTCTATCCCGAAGGTTGTCATCCTTGCGGTTGCACAGTCCCCGGCGGCATAGATCCCCTCGATATTGGTTTCCATGAATTCATTAACCCTGATAGCCCGGTTTGCGCCAAGTTGAATCCCCGCAGCTCCTGCAAGATCGCTGTTCGGCTCGACACCAATGGCGAGAAGGACCGCATCCGTTTCCAAAACACCGGTATCCCGGATAATACCGATTTTGTCACCCCGTTGTTCCAGTCCGGAGAATGGTTGCCCCAGGCTGAGGGTTACACCTTTTTCAGATAATTTCTGCTTGATGATGTCGGAAATCTCTTTTTCAAATGAGCGATGAAGGTCTTCACGGCGATGAACCAGCGTTGTCGTGACTCCCAGTTCGCAGAATGATTCCACTGCCTCGAGTCCGATATATCCGCCGCCTATCACGGCTATGCTCTGCGGTTTCTTTTCGGCGATAAAGTTCTTTATTCGCGCCGCATCATAAAGATCATTCATAGTAAAGAGATTCGGAAAGCGGCTTATATCAATTCCCCGGGTTTGGGGACGGGCTCCTGTCGCGATGACGAGGCGGTCATATGGTTCGGTCAAACGGATTCCCCCGTTTTCCACAGCAATGGTTCGCGAGGACGGATCGATGGCAACGACCGTATGACCAATCCGTACATCGACTTTGCGTTTTTCCCGCGCCTCATCGAGGGAGACTTCCAGCAGATCATACATAGAACTGACCGCTCCTCCCACAAAATATGGAATCCCGCATGCTGCGTACGATATATAGTCCCCCCTCTCGAAGACTATGACATCATATTCCGGTCTCAGGCGTTTGATCTGGCTTGCCGCGCTCATGCCCGCTGCGTCGCCGCCGATAATGATGACCCTCATACTATCTCTCCCTTTTTTTGCTCCGTCATCCCCGTAATGCATATTTTTTTAAAAAATCATATCCGGTACGAAATTACTTTTCATGCGGGGAGTATAGGTAAATTGCAATTGCATGTCAATGAAATGGGGAAAACCGACCACAAAATGCATTAATAATTCAGGTCTTCAGGGCGGCCGGATTTGTATCCGCAGGAAGGCAAAGCATGTCTTTCTTGCATGTCTTCCTTGATTGACAGGATTGGTAAATCGATCCATAATTTGTGTAACATCAGCGGTTGGCCCCGGCTCTCCCGGAATATTCCCTCCTACTTTACTGTAATTGATGCCGAACGGTCGAAGGGATTTGTCCTCATTGCGAGATGAAAAAGAAAAGGATAACTCTCCTTGAGGTATCTCATATAGTCGAGCCACTCATTTATGAGTAACCGGTATGCCCTTTTGAAATCATTCGCAAGGTGACTTTTATCGGATTGCGGAATATTTTTCACATCATCCCGGTAAGCAAGCTCCTCCATGCAATGAAAAACCGCCCTGAGCAGATCGGTGAAAGACTGGTGCTCCAGGAGGATCGGATTCTCCAGAAGCCGGACAAGAAAATCCCGTTTATCGCAGATAAAGCCTTTCATGGCTTCAAAATCAATTGATTCGATTTCAATATTGTAATCGTATTTTTTGAGATCACTGGTAGCCCTCCCGAACATTTCATCTGTCCAGCCTGCCGTCACAAGCAGGTCGGATCTGATTTTATCCACCTCGCGATCACTCCGGGCGAAAAAGCCATGAGTTGGAGCCCAACCTCGCTGAAGAAAACTCCAATTACCATGTTGAGCTTATTCATCCTGCTTTCGATCTCTCTTTTCGCCAGCATCATCTCTGTAATGTTTGCGATCACCCCGAGAAAGGTGCCGACCCCTGTCACAATGAGGATAATTGTAAAAACCCGCCCCAGTTGTGTTGCCGGATGAATATCCCCGTATCCGACAGTAGCCACGGTAACGATAATAAAGTAAGCAGCTTCCACGATTGATTTTTTCTCAATTATAATGAAACCGGCAGTGCCGACAACCATGATAACGAGTAATACTGTAAGAAGTATTTTAAGCCTGTGGATTATTGCCTGCATTTGAAAGAAAATCTCCCTTGATTGATTAAATTCCGTAAATGACCGCTTTGCGCACGATGGCGATCAGGGCACCAGCCAGATTGCGCTGCGGACGGTTTTGTTGATGACATAACGCGCCACCTTTCCAATATGATCTGCTTGCCCGGAACTGGATTTTCCTATGACAATGGTTCCGGCATTCAATTTTTTCGCCTCTTCGACAAGGGCTTTTCCAATGAACCAGCGATGTTCGAAGCGCTTAAATTCGATATCATCCTGGCTGTATCCGGCCCGCTGAAGAATTTTAATCGCCTCGCAATAAAAATGGTCAGTGCATTTTTGGTTGCTGGTTTTTATGAGGGCGTCAAATTCCTCGTCCTGTTTAACCGGTGCAACGGGGCAAAAATCCGAAAACTTCGGGATAATATGCAAAAAGGTAATCTTGTCGAATTTGCTGCCGGCTTGCATAAAGGAGACATGATCGACGGCCCGCAGGGATCCCGGAGAACCGTCAACCGCCACGACAATATTACGGGATTGCACCTGATTGTCCACTATCCATATTGGGATCAACTTTGTACGGGTCAATAATTCGCTCGTTACGCTTCCCATCATCATTTTCGTTACATAGGATATACCGCGGCGGCCGACCAGCAGGGCGCATACATTTTTCTCTTCCGCATAGTCCAGCAGGTCTTTAGCCACATCATGCTTTCGCGGTTGAGTTATCTGATCGATGTCTCCGGTTTTTACGCCCAGCCGAATCAGGGTTTCCCTGCACTCCGACAGCAGTTCAAGCGCCGTCGCATGGTTTTTTTTATGAATCGTTTCCAGTTTCCCTCTTCCGTCTGCTGTTTTTTCGGCTTCATCGGCCAGGTACCGGGAAATGGTCGGTTGAATGTGAATCAAGCTATACGAAACATCCCTAAGCGATTGGGATTGTTCAGCAGCATATTTGATGGCATTCTTGGCGTGGATTGAGCCATCCACGCCAATTAGAACTTTTTTATTCACAACTACCTCCGATGTTGCCGATTTCATCTCATGTACTTTCAGCGTCGGTGATGCACGATTTCGACATGCTTCACCTTTTCCCGACGCAAGCAGCATAGGCACAACCGAGAATTCTCGAATCTTTTTCGTAAAAGTTATTCCTGGTTGTATTGTTGGCCGTTGCGTTTATATTATCGCATCTGTTCCATTTGAACCGAAACAGCGAGCGCATTCCCCTCTGAAGGTCCGCCGCAGTGCGCCGAAACTCTTACCGATGAAGAATTTGTAAAGCTCAGCAACGCCATTCCAAAAAGCATCGGATAGAGAAAGCCGGTAATAGGCTTGAGAAGACTTGCGGCACAAGGTAAGATAAAATACGGTTTATGCCAGTTTCTTTCCGGCTCCCGGCCCGGGAGCAACGCTATAAATTTCTTCAATCTTTAAAATAACAACACCTTTTGATTTAAGGGGGAACCCTGCCTTGTTGCCCAATTCCTCGATCCATTTCGCCGTATCTTCAAACCGCTGGCCGGTAGTCTCGATAGTGACGGTGCCTTTCATCTGGTATCCTTCACGACCCTCCCAATATGTTATCGCCACCCTGGGATTTTCTTTAATGTTGGCCAAGGTTTTGTTTAAAAACTGATCGGATATGAGAATAGTTTCTGCATCAATAACTCGTTTTGCGCCAACCGGAACAGCGTTGGGTATACCGTCTGCATCTGCCGTTGCAAAAACGACGGTGGGGACCTTTTTGAAAAGTTCCTTCATACGTTCTGTCATTTTAGCCATCGTTATCACCTCTATTAAAATTGCGTATATTTATTCCCCAATTGTTCCCAAATAATCCACAGGAAAATACCGGAGACCGTAAACCACGAACCTGAAACTTGATAAAATTCCTGCATGTTTTCCGCGGCTGAGACCGTCCAAAAGACCCTGGTATCCTGAAAAGACTTCTTCAAGCACCGAATATTTCGAGTCCACGGCAACATCGACATAATAACTTGCCGGATTGACTTCAAGGGCTTTTGACTTGATCATAACCCGAAAATACTCCATTAGTAACTTCGAACTTCGTACATCGGACTTCGAATATCGAAGGGATTAAAGGATTCAAGGGGCCGGGGATTCAAGGGTTCAAGTGGAAATCCATCTCTTGCCCCTGCACTTTGACTGCTGACCACTGTTCTCCGATATTCGATGTCCGATCTTCGGTTTTCTATTTCCGATATTCGATGTCCGATGTTCGATATTCATCTTGCCAGCGCCATCAGCCTGTAAACCAGCATACCTGCCAGCCATGCGGCATCCTCCGGAGAAAAAATATCACCGATCGTATCGTAAAACAATATATTTGCTTCCGGCAGAAACTCATCATCACCTTCCCAGAGAATAAACTGCAAGGAAACATGCGGAAAGAGATTGAACTCAAATCCGGCATTTCCCGCATCAATCGCTTTTCCGTTTAAGCTTTTTGCGGCTTTTACAAATGCGCCTGCCTCTTTCCCGAAAGTTTTTTTGAACGGATCTACTGCTCTTTTGACAAAAGCGGAATAATAAAAGGCTGCTCCCGGGATTTCCCGGAAAGATATCCACCTGCCGGATGATTTTTTTTCACCCTTTGCAGCAAGATAATGGAGTATAAGAACCTGCTCCTGGAGAGGAACATCTTTTTTTTCAGAAGATTCGTCCTCAAATTCAAATTCCGGCCAGGCGACAATATAGATCCTGTTTAAAAAAGGAACCCTAAGACTGTTGTTCTCAATCAGCCTGTATCCGGATCTTTTGCCTATCTCATCCAAAGGCTCTCCGGAAAGCTCCTCTGCCGCTATTTTTTTTGCATTAATATAATCGTCAACACGCGCCATGATAATACTCCGCCGCCTTTTATAATAAAAAAGCCCCGCCCGGATAAGGGAGAGGCTTTTTTCTCTTCATTTTACTGTGTAAGCCGGCGTTCAAAAATAACTGGAACATTTGGATGCCGTAACCGGCATAAGGAGCCGTAACGAAAGGATTGAAGCTCCCCGCAGCAAGCTATAGGGAATGCGCTCGCTGTTTCGGTTCAAAAAAAGTATAGGTTATTTCGTAACGGCTCCTAAAAATCAGACCTCAAGCCATGAATCGGAATAGAGCGTTCTGCCGAGAATAACATTTGTGGTTTTCGCATATTCCTGCAGCTCTTTTGAAAGACCGGCAATATTCGGATCTTTTCCGTCCATTATCGAGTATATCAGATCGACTATGTCAGGGCGCTTTCCCTTTGCTATTTCCGTCAGTTTCACATCGAGCGGATCCGAGATTACCGAATACATCCCCTTCTTCTGAAGCATGACCATGTAGGTCTGGTTCAGAATGGGACGCAGATGGGTCGGCGGGCCGTTTGAAATATTCGACAACCCGCAGGTGCTCTTTGCGCCCGGAGCTATATCCTGCACCATACCCTGAAATTCCATCAGGCTTATGAGCTGCGGCTGCTGGATATTAACAGGAGTTACTATTCCGTCGATCCAGATCTTCTCATTCGGAATGCCGGCTTCGTTTGCCGCATAAACAAGTTCGACGCAAAGCGCCGCGCGTTCATTCTCATCGCGCGGCAGGCCTTCGGGGCCCCACATGAGCGCGATGAAGTCGGCGTTGTACTGTGCCGCGATAGGAATCATTTTCTGATAACGCTCCGGACGGCACATGATGGAATTGATCAGAGGCGGCAGCTTGCAGACTTTCAGCGCGGCTTCTATCGCATCGATGTTGGATGTATCCAGTACCAGAGGAATATCGCTCACGACTTCCTGTACCGTCTGAACAACCCAAGGCATCAACTCATGCCCGTCTTTTTTTGCCGGTCCGAGGTTGATGTCTATGTAATCCATCCCCTTTGCCTTCTGCAGAAGGGCTTCTTCCTGGATCGGCTTGGGATCGCGTTCCTTGTAAGCTTTCCCGATCTTTTTTGAAATAACATTTAAACTTTCACCAATTAACAGCATACAACCTCCCCGGTTTTTTTCACGGTTTTACCGGAGGCAAGCCTCCGGTTTATTTTTTTATCTTGCTTTCAGAAATGCCGGGATATGGGCCGCTTCGCGGGGGCCGACGGTTATCGCCCATCCGGGAAGCTCCTCTTCCATATCGCCTGCTATTGCGGCGGCATAGCCCGGAATAATTATCTCCTTATGCTTTACCTTGTCCGCTATACTGCTCTTTTTTACGAAAGCTCCGACATCATCGCCCGAAAATTTCCCGGCTGCCCACGCAGTCATGACCGAAAGCCCTTCCGAATCCTTTATAAGCAGCCAGGACGGAACTTTGCTGCTTTCGATTTCACCCGAAACTATAAAATAGGTAAGAGCGAAATTTGTCGTGACAAGCACGGGCGAATTTTCATCCGGGTTCCCGATGGGATAGATACCCTGTGTAACGGTCATGGGTCTCTGAGGATCGGTGAAAATATTGAGTCTTTCGAGAAGAAGCGGGAAAATATTCTCACCCGTGAAATCGGACATTACCACTATGCCGCCGTACTTCGCTACATGCATTCCGGCGATAAGCGTTTCCATATCGAGGTTGGAAGCCATATCGCACGGAAATGTTATTGTCGGAAAACCGAGAGACCTGTTGCCCGATTTGAGCG
>CAYVMK010000089.1:0-7339 GCA_964452445.1 uncultured Desulfonema sp.
GCAAAAATATTTTTATGGAAGCTATCTGGAATTCGGTCAAGGCGGCGATAAAGGAATCTATTCCAGGGCACTGCTACAGGATGTGGGTGGACCCTCTTAAGTTCAGCAGAACCGTTGACGGTGTTATGGTCCTTTCGGCTCCTAACCATTTTTCCCAGAAAAGGGTGCAGGATCATTACGGCGCCCTGATAGTTTCGGAATTGACAAAGATTTCAGGTGAAGAAAGCAGGTATGTTATCGAGGTTTCCGAAGGGAAAAAATCCTGCTCCGACAAAACGCAAAACAATTTTCAGCTGACGCTTCCCAGCGAAAATATTCAGCCCCATTACGGGCGATTTTTAAGAAAAGATTTTACGTTTGATCATTTTGTAGTGGGGGGAAACAATGAGTTTGCTTTTACGGCCTCCCTGTCTCTTGCCTCAAATAAGAATTCACAGCAGAATTGTCTTTTTTTGCTGTCAAAGACCGGGATGGGCAAGAGCCACCTTTCCCAGGCGGTAGGCCACCATATTATTTCTCAATACCCGTCAGACCGGGTTTATTATATCACGGCTGAAGATTTCAGCAATGAAATGGTGCAGGCTTACAGAAATGATTCAATTGATAAGTTCAAGGGCAAATACCGGAAGGAATGTGATGTCCTTCTGCTTGAGGATGTTCATAATCTTAGCGGAAAAGAGCGTACGCAGATTGAGCTTGCCCTGACCCTTGACACGCTTATGGATGCCGATAAGAAGGTAATATTTTCGAGCTGCTATCTTCCGGGTGATATCCCTAAACTGAATGATAAACTGAAATCGCGTTTTTCCTGCGGCATTATTTCGAATATTGAACCGCCTGATTTCAGGACAAGAGTCAGGATACTTCAAAAGAAATTGCTTTTAAACGGATTTACGGCGCCTGAAGATGTTATCCATTACCTTGCAAGCGAGCTGACTGAAGATGTCCGGCAGCTTGAAAGCGGACTCATCGGAGTAACAGCAAAGTCGTCTCTGATGGGCATTCCCATTGACCTCGGACTTGCTGAAAGCGTGGTTAAAAACATAGCGCAGCAGAGAAAAAATATTACGATAGATGTTATAAAAAAACTCGTATGCAGGCACTTCAATATTTCTTTAAGCGATATTGCTTCTGCTTCCCGCAAGCAGACATTTACACGTCCGAGACAGATTGCAATTTACCTGTCCCGCCGTTATACCGACTCGCCGTTACAGACAATAGGAAAGAGCTTCAACAGGTATCATGCCACAGCCCTTCACTCTATAGGAATTGTTGAAAGAGGCGTAAAAGATAACGGCTCTTTGCGAAAACAGGTTGAATATTTCTCTCAGAAGCTGGAGTCCGGCAAATTTTAGTAAGTAAGAGATTGGTAACTATTCAGCCACAGATTCACACAGATGAACGCAGATAGATTTAAATACAAAGAACTACTCAAGGTTGATTAGGCTGTAGCTTTTTAGACTGTAGGCGTTTAGGCTGTGGGTTTTTAGCTAACAGCCTACAGTCTATTCACCTGAACAGTTATGATAATAAAAGAAAAAATATCAGTGATGATCAGCGTAGATCGGTGGCTGAGTAGTTACAATAATTTAACCTTTTCAAGAATATCCCCGCTGACATAAATGGCCATAAACGATTCAGTCTTCAATAAGATATGTGATATAGCCGGTTCTGAAAACTGCAGCAGGGCTAAAGAGGATCTCGCATGCTATGCCTATGATGCCGCCGCAAGCCGTTATTTGCCGGATGCGGTTGTATTTCCGAAGGAAGCGGGCGAAGTATCGAAGATTTTGAAGATTGCCAATGAGGAAAATATTTTCATTATACCCCGCGGCTCCGGTTCGGGCATGACGGGCGGATCTGTTCCGGTTATGGGCGGGGTTGTTATTGCCATGACCCGCTTCAACCGCATTATTGAGATCGACACCGATAACCTTACTGCTTTTGTTGAGCCGGGAGTTATAACAGCACGGTTTCACAGAGAGGTTGAAAAGCTGGGGCTTTTTTATCCCCCGGATCCATCCAGTTCGGAATTTTCCACTCTGGGCGGAAATCTTGCGGAATGCGCGGGGGGGCCCAGGGCCGTAAAATATGGCGTTACACGTGATTATGTGCTTGGGCTTGAAGCGGTTCTTCCAACCGGGGAAATAGTCAAGATGGGTGTAAAAACCGCCAAAGGCGTTGTCGGATACGATTTGACGCGTCTTTTAATAGGGTCGGAAGGTACACTCGGAGTAATCACGCAGATGACGCTGAAGCTTTTACCCCTTCCCGAATCCGTCCGGACAATGACAGCTTCTTTCAATGATCTCGGAAAGGCGGCTGAAGCCGTTTCGGAAATAATAAGACGCGGGATTGTTCCCAGAACCATCGAGTTCATGGATAAAGCATCAATAATTTGTGTTGAAAATTATCTCAAAACAAAAATTTCCTCTGATGCCGGGGCATTGCTCCTGATAGAGGTGGACGGAAGATCGGATGAGGCTGAATCTGCAATCAGGCGGCTTGAAGATCTTTGCACATTTCTTGGGGCAGGGGAAATCCGGATAGCAGCGACAAAGGAGGAGGCGGCAATAATCTGGAAAGCCCGCAAGGCGATCTCACCCGCATTATTTACGTACGCTCCGGACAAGATAAACGAAGATATCGTGGTTCCGAGAAGCAGAATTCCGGATATGGTAAGAAAGATTGACGAAATGAAAAACAGGACAGGCCTTACCATGGTCAGTTTCGGGCATGCGGGTGACGGGAACATACATTTCAATATGATGCTTGATAAGAGAAACCGGGAAGATATGAAGAAGGCTGAAGCCGCAATTGAAGAGCTGTTCGATTATACGGTCGAACTGGGAGGCACAATCTCAGGAGAACACGGGATAGGCATTACAAAGGCGGCATATATGACAAAAGAGATAGGTCCGGTTGAAATTGAACTTATGAAAAAGATAAAAAAACTTTTTGACCCGAGAGGCATATTGAATCCGGGGAAAATTTTTGTGGAATAATCTTTTTTATTGCATCTTTTCTTTGTATGAGTTGTCTCCAAGTATAAGCTCTTCAAGAATTTCAAAGCGCGCATTCTGGTCCCGCTCTATATAGCATCTTAAATTAAGAGCGCAGAGTTTTTTACATACCGGATCATCAATTGAGAAATTTCCGAAGCATCCTACATGATTGTTCAAAACATCTTTTCCTTTCAAGACTTCCTTCATTTTCTATCCTTTTATTTCCAGCAACTTTATCATTTCCTGATGTATCATGCCGTTTGTTGCCAGAATCTCTTTTTTATTTACGTCAAACGGATTTCCTGAAAAATCGGTCACCAGGGCTCCGGCTTCTCTCGCAATTATAAACCCTGCAGCCGTGTCCCACGGTTTGAGATTCTCTTCCCAGAATCCTTCAAAGCGTCCAGCTGCCATAAAACATAGGTCTAAAGCAGCAGACCCGAGCCTTCTGACCCCCTGGGAGGCCTGAAGGCAGTTAAAAAAACGAACCTTGATGTTTCTTATGATATCCTTGAAGTCGTAAGGAAATCCGGTTACGAGCAGACTTTCTGAAAGCGTTGCGGTCTTTGAGACATGTATCGGAAGGCCGTTTAACTGTGCCCCTTCGCCTTCGGTTGCGGTAAAAAGCTCCCCTGTTACAGGATTTAAAACTATTCCAGCAACGATATTCCCCTTCACGGCAAATGCTATTGAAACGGCAAAAAGGCCGAGATTATGGGCAAAGTTCGTTGTTCCATCAAGAGGATCTATAATCCACATGCATTCCGCGCCTTCATTCTGACGGCCGCTTTCTTCCGCCAGAATTCCGTGCGACGGAAACACCTTCTTTATTGTTTCGATAATCACCTTTTCGGATTCCGTATCAGATTCCGTAACAAGGTCTATAGCTCCTTTTTTCCGAATTCCGGATATCCTCCCGAAGTTTGTTTTCAGTATTCCGGCGCCTTTATATGCGGCAGCAATACCGATCCTCTTGATTAATTTCATGTCCATAAGGGTCTCCCTTTATATTCGTTTTCCGGCGTATGTCAACCCATTTTGTAATCTTTTACTTCCGACCCCTAAACAGGCAATAAGCCGTCGCCTGCGGCGAGGGGGGCCGAGAGTCAGGGGTCAGGGTGTCGGGGATCAGTGGCCAGGAGTGGGCCTGCAATAAAAACAAACCGGTAACTGGTCACTGGAAACTGGAAACATCCTGTAAATCCTGTCAGATAATTTTTTATTAGCGAGGAACTTTATGTTTCAGAATGCTTTATACAAATGGATTCTATCGAGTATTCCATTTTTTCTATAAGAGGGTCGAGGGTCGAGTCGCTGTTTGCCGAGATGGGAATGGAGTCATAGAGGCGGCATAATTTTTCCAAGTTCTCTTTTTCCACAAGGTCCTGCTTGTTGAAAACCCGGAGTATGGGGATTTTATTCAAATTGAGATCCGACAGTATCCTTTCAACGGACTCTATCTGATCTTCAAAACGGGGATTGCCGATATCTATTACATGGAGCAGGAGATCCGCATTATTCAGCTCTTCAAGGGTTGCGCGGAAGGCGACAAGCAGGTCCTTGGGGATATTTTTGATAAAACCGACCGTGTCGGTTATTATTACCTCGGTCTCTTTCGGGAACTTGAGCCGCCTGCTTGAAGGATCGAGAGTCGCGAAGAGCCGTTTTTCGGCAAGGACATTGCTTTTTGTGAGCGTATTTAAAAGAGTCGATTTGCCGGCATTGGTATATCCGATTATTGAAATAACCGGCAGACTCTTCTTGCTCCGTTTTGCCCTTTGCTGCCAGCGTTGCCGTATTACCATTTCAATGGCTTTTTCAAGCCGGTTTATACGGTCCCGGACCAGCCTGCGGTTCAACTCAAGCTTTGTTTCTCCGGGACCTCTTCCTCCTATGCCGCCTGTTAAACGGGACATGGCAGTATTTTTAGTGACAAGGCGGGGAAGCAGATATTTGAACTGGGCGAGTTCAACCTGGAGTTTACCCTCCCTGGTCCGGGCTCTCTGGGCGAATATATCAAGAATAAGCTGGGTCCTGTCGATCACCTTTATCTCCGTCTGATTTGTTATCGACCTTATCTGTGACGGATTGAGCTCCTGGTCAAAAACCATCATGGAAGCGCCCTTTTGAAGCGCTAGAAGAGAAAGCTCACCGAGTTTGCCTTGTCCCATCAGAAATCTTGAGTCCGGCCTGCTCCGCTGCTGGATAACGGTTTCAAGAACTTTAATGCCTCCCGATGTCGCAAGCTCCTTTAATTCATCCATTGAATCTGCGGCATTATCCTTCGAATCCGTCGAAACGCTAACCAGGATCGCTCGCTCTACGGTCTCTCCTGCCTTGCGCGTCGGCTTTGCCTGCGCAAGCTCGGCTTCTATTGTCTGAATCAGTTCGATGCATCCTATGTCAAGCAGGTTCGGTTTTACGGGAGGAAGAATATTATACGGGCTGCCGTCATGGTTTTTTGGAAGAATGTGCCCGATATGAATTTCATGAGGCTCGCCGTCTTTTGTTAATGTAACGGCAGCCATCATGTCGAGCTTTAACAGTGTAAGGTCGGTGAGATCATCCCTTGAGAGGGGTTCGTTTTTCAGGTGAGTGTGTATGCATCTTAAACCGTTTAACCTTCCGGGAGCCGTCCGGTATTCGCTTAAATCGGGTATTACGATGCGCCTGTTATCTCCCACAATAACGCATGTTATTCTTCCCTGGCGGTCGATGAGAATGCCTGTCTGTCGTCGTATCTCGCTTGAGAGGAGGCAAAGCTCGCGTGCGGTTTCAGGTGTGATCAGATATTCCGGAGGTATGCGCCTGCGGTACAGGTTTTCAAGTCTCCGGATCTGGCCGGCTTTAAGACCTGATGTGTTTCCAGAGAGTTTTTTCATTTGGATGTGTATTTATCTGTCGCTTTGTCTTTGAAGAGGGTATAGGCGCTTATGAAAGTCAGGGTTATTCTTCCGGTCGGACCGTTTCTCTGTTTTTCAAGCAGAATTTCGGCGGTGTTCTTTTTAGGATTGTCCTCATTCTTGTTATAGACTTCATCCCTGTAAATAAATATCACTACATCCGCATCCTGTTCAAGCGCTCCCGATTCCCTTAAATCGTTAAGCTGGGGTCGCTTATCGGACCGGTCTTCAAGTTTCCTGTTAAGCTGGGATAGCGCAATAACCGGTATATCAAGCTCTTTGGCAAGGGCCTTTAAAGACCTTGATATATCCGCAATCTCAAGATCCCTGCGTTCCGCCGGAAGCGTTCCTTTCATGAGCTGGAGGTAGTCGACGATCAGAAGCCCGAGCCCCTTGTTCATTTTAAGCCTGCGCGCTTTTGCCCTGATTTCCATGACTGAAATAGCGGGAGAGTCGTCGATAAAAACCGGGATTTCAGATAATTTGCTTGCAGCTTCCGTAAGGTTTGCCCAGTCCTCCTTGCTTAAAAATCCCCCTCTTACGCGTGTTGAGTCCACTTCAGCCTCCGAACAGAGCATTCTCAGCGAGAGTTGCTCTTTGGACATTTCAAGTGAAAAGACGGCAACCGGAGAATTTGTTTTGACGGCGGCATTCCTTGCGATGTTTAAGGCAAAAGAGGTCTTTCCCATTCCGGGTCTTGCCGCGATGATGATGAGATCCGATTTCTGAAACCCTGAAGTTAGCTTGTCAAGATCCGTAAAACCGGTTTCAACTCCGGTAACAAGGGCTCTTTTCCCCTGCCGCTCCTCAAGAGCATCTATGTTTGCGTTGATTATGGCATCCAGCGGATAAAAAGCCTGCCTGATTTTCTTTTCGGATATTTCAAAAATAGAGCTTTGGGCGAAATCGAGAATTTCATCCATATTGCCGCTGTCTTCAAAACACTTTCTTACAATATCGTTTGACTTTTCTATAAGCCGTCTTAAACAGGCTTTTTCATAAACAATCTTTGCATAATTAACGGCATTTATCGCAAGAGGAATATCAAGGAGCCTGGCTAAATATGTCGCTCCACCGATTTCTTCAATCCGGCCCTGCTCTTTCAAGGCATTCGATAATGTGACAAGATCAACCGGTTCGTTTTTATTAAAAAGCGCCAGCATAGCGGCAAAGATTTTCTGATGGGCCGGCTTATAGAAGTCACCTGAAGAGAGAATTTCAATAATTTCCAGCAAAGTATTATTGTCTATCAGAATGGCGCTGAGCAGCGATTCCTCGGCCTCAACGCTCTGAGGAGGAACTTTTAAGAGTCCGCCCGGGCGGGCGGACTCGTTTTGTTGTCTGGTTCTTGCCATTGGTTTTGCCGGAATTATTGCTGACGGCTTCGTAAAAAGTCATTCTGCTGTGTTGCGCTTCATCTTTCGTTATTGC
>CAYVMK010000090.1:0-7325 GCA_964452445.1 uncultured Desulfonema sp.
GGAAGAGTGCCGTAAGAATCCATCGAGAGATTTTGGACAATAAGAAGGTAACGGGTCTGCACTTTTGGGCGAGAGGGTATTGTGTAAGCACCGTCGGTTTGGATGAAGAAACCATAAAGAAATATATCCGCGAACAAGAAGGCAATGAAAAGAAGCAATTGGAATTGGATTTAGAATAAATAACGTATAGCTGCTAAGGCCGAAATTATTTGACCAGATTTGTATGGCATTCACTGGTTTTTCAGGGTAACAAAAAGGTGCGCTGCCTGCCAGAGAAATATGACAGGCAACGGATGTGATTAAACAGCTTTGATGCTTTTAAGGTAATCCACGGCTTTGCTGAAGCTTAGGAATTGTAAATAAATTAATAAACTGCCACCGCCCCATGCAGAATACTTATAGGGTATATGTGATGGACTCGCAAAAAGCCCCTTGGTCTCATAACTGTTCAAAATATTTCGGCCCCCATCGAGGGAACGGTTGGAGAAATCGTGGGCGAGGCTGTTCCGGGAGGAGATCCTCCCCGAACTCCCTGTCCACAAACTCCGACCGTTCTTCTCCGAGTCGAAGGGGGCGGCCGACCAAGGATCTCTGTGCGATGCTGGGGATCGCCCTCCTCCAGCAGATGCACGACCTTCTCGACGAGGAGACGAGACCGGGTCGCCTTCAACCTGCGGACTGGTATTGGCGGCAGTCCCGGTTTCTCATGATGAAAAAAATAGCCATCATAACCGGCTATTTTAATGGCGAATCCTATGGGCTGGTGGAGCCTCAAATGGCCGCGACCATGATTCAGGAGAACATCCTCTTTTAGTCAACAGGTTGCAAGGATTGTATAGATCTGATATTTGTATTCTACCTGAACATGACTTTTGGTTCAGGCATCATAATCCTTTTTTCAACTGAAAATACTTGGAAATCGGGTATTCGGAATTCGACAAGTATTCATATTTTGTAACTACTCAGGAGCCAGGAGCCAGAATTCAGGAGTCAGAATGAAAAGGAAACCCTTTTCCAGGATTTTCGAGACCGCAAGATTCTCTTGAATAATGTCGGTACTATTTAATTCTGGCGAAAGATCTTGGTTGTGGTGATACTTTGGAGTTAATGTTTCAACTTGAAGAAGTCAGTAAGAAGCTTACGGCATACGCTGCTTCTATTCTGGATTCTGGCTCCTGAATTCTGACTCCTGAGTAGTTACCATATTTTTGCATTGGTCAGGGGTAGCGACTAAAGGAGCGACCGTGTCCGATAACGCATTTATGGTGGAAACCGGCACAGGGGCCTATGACATCCAGGCCCAGGTGCGACGGATCGGAACGGATCTGCTGGTGGCCATCTGGGGCGGCGAAAAGCCGCACGTCGGGGCTGTGGCCGTGGCCCAACCGAGGCCCAGTTTAAGAGATCTTAACGTTGTAAGCGCCACGGCTTCGGTGATTTGCCTGCCTGCCCACAAGGAAGATGAGCTGGCCAAGACGGTTGCCGAAACTTTGGCGGCGGCGCTCAATACTTTGGTGGTGGTGACCGCCGGCATTCACTGGGACAATATCCCCGAAGCGGGAATAGGACGGGTGATTGCAAACAGCAAAACTCTGGTGGGTTTGATCCTGGAGCAGGCCGCGGTTGGCGGAACTTCAAAAAAGCCATTGATTGCACCGGCATGGCAAGCGATGGCTCAAAATATGGAAGGGAAAGGCATGAAAAATCGAATCATTGTCGGAATATCAGGGGCTAGCGGCGTCATCTACGGGGTGCGGCTGCTGGAACTGTTACGCGATACCGAATATGAAACCCATCTGATCATCAGCGAGGCAGGCAAACTCAACATCGGGATCGAAACCGATTATAAAACTGACAATGTGCTGGCTATGGCCGATGTTACTTACGAACATAGCAATATCGCAGCGGCAGTGGCCAGCGGCTCATTTTTGACTGCCGGCATGGTGGTGGTTCCCTGTACCATCAAGACACTGTCGGGGATTGCAAACTCCTATACCGAAAATCTGTTGGTGCGGGCGGCCGATGTGTGTCTGAAGGAAAAGCGCAAACTGGTGCTGGTAGTACGCGAAACACCCTTGCATGTCGGCCATCTGCGCTTAATGGCCCAGGCGGCCGACATGGGCGCCCATATCTTGCCTCCGGTGCCCTCTTTTTATCATCATCCCAAAACCATCCAGGACATCATCGATCATACCATCGGCAAGATCTTCGATTACATGGGCATCGAACACAATTTGTTTCAGCGCTGGGGAGGAAGAAAATAAAGACGAGCCCTCCGGAGCGGATTTACGGTCTGATAATGCAAGGTTAAGCCGTCGTAACGGCTCCTAACCCCTTGGATGATATTTGCTGTGAATCATTTTTAAATGATCCCTTACAACATGTGTGTAAATCTGGGTTGTTGAAATATCGACATGACCGAGCATCAACTGGACCGATCTTAAATCGGCTCCCCCTTCCAGGAGATGGGTTGCAAAAGAGTGCCTCAGGCTGTGGGGTGTTATTTTTTTTGTTATCTCAGCCTTTACTGAATATCGTTTAAGCAGTTTCCAGAATCCCTGCCTGGTTAAAGCTTTTCCGCTCCTTCCGACAAATAAGAACCGGCTCATATTCTTTTTTAAAAGAAGCGGTCTTGCAGTATTGATGTATTCGTTTATTCTCTCTTTTGCATAACTGCCTATGGGGACGACTCTTTCTTTTGACCCCTTGCCGAAGACCCTCACAAAGCAGGCATCCATGTTCACATCGAAAAGCTTGAGATTAACGAGTTCGGAAACTCTGAGACCCGCCGCATAGAGAAGCTCCATCATGGCGGAATCCCTTAATCCGGCAGGTTTGGATATATCAGTGGCTGACAGAAGACGCTTAATCTCCTCGAAAGTTAAGATATTCGGGAGATAAAGTCCGCTTTTGGGAAGGTCGATAACTCTTGCCGGATCAACTGCTATGAATTTTTCCCGGACCAGGAATTTATAAAATCCTCTAAGGGTTACAAGGTGCCTTGCCCGTGATCTTGCTTTCATCCCATCATCTCGTAATGCGATTATATGCATGAGGATGGTTGATGTATCGGCCTCCGAAATATCCTTAATTCCCTTTTTATCCAGAAATTCGATAAATCTTACTATATCGCTTCCGTATGATTCGAGGGTTTTTTTTGAAAGCCCCTTTTCGACAAGAAGATAATTTAGGTATTGATCGACAAGAAAATCTATGGAAGGCATTTTCTTAAACCTTATTTATCGGCAATGAAGAGTCGAGTTTGTTGAGCAACTCGGCTTCACCGTCTCTTACAACAACCATATTTTCAAGCCTTACCCCCCCCCATCCCGGAATATATATTCCAGGTTCGACGGTAAAAACCATCCGGGGCTCCAAAATTGAGTCACGAAGAGGGCTGAGCCTCGGATGTTCGTGTACTGAGAGCCCTGTTCCATGTCCGAGGCCGTGGCTGAATCTTTTTCCAAATCCCATGCTTTCAATATGCTTCCTTGCAGTTTCATCAACGGATTTGGAATTTATTCCAGGCCTGATTGCTTTTATCGCCTTCTGCTGGGCATCGAGCACTGTTTTATATACCTTAATGAACAATTCATCAGGCTTTCCTATGATGATGGTCCTTGAAATGTCGGAGCAGTATCCGTTCAGTCTGGCGCCCCAGTCAAAAAGAATCGGTTCTCCTTCCTTAAATGCACGATCGGAAGGGATTGCGTGAGGAAGGGCGCTGTTTGGTCCTGATGCCACGATAGCAGGAAAAGAGAGACTCTCCGCGCCCGCTTCCCGAATGCCTTTTTCAATGAGCCATGCCGCTTCCTTTTCCGTGATTCCGGGCCTGATTGAATCAAGTATCCGGATATAAACCGATTCGGCAATCGACAGGGCTTTTTTTATTGATTCTATTTCGGTTTCGTCTTTTATTGCGCGAAATGTTTCGACTATGTTCTCAGTTTCAGCAAGATCAACTTTAATGCCGCTTGACTTAATCTCCCCCGACATTTTCATGTATTCAAGATATGAAATCCGGACGCTTTCAAATCCCAGTCTCTTTGTTCCAAGAGATTTAATAATGCTGGGTATTTGTTTGGGAAGCCCATCCTTGCAGCAGACGATTTCGTAAAGAGGAGCCTCTTTCGAGGCCTGCTCCTCATATCTTGAGTCAGTCGCAAGAATAAGCCCGTCTTCCGAAATAAAAAGGGCTCCGGCGGATTCGTCAAACTGGGTATCATGGCCTCTGAATCCGCTCAGATACTGGCGGTTTTCTTCTGAAAGGACCATAAAAGTATCAATATTATTCTGCAAAAGGATATTTTTTACACCGGTTATTCTTTTTTCGATTAAGTTATCCAAAAAATTCCCTCCATGTTATTTCCCAACCCCGATAAACGGGATAAGTACCTTCACGAAATAATTTTCTGCCGGAAACGCGCAGAAAATTATTTCTAAGGTACTAAAAATCTCAAAGTCGTTCACATGAGCTTTTTTATGATTTCATCATTTTACCAGATACAAGTTGTTGACACTTCCGCTATCATTCAATATAAATGCAGGCAATGTAAACTTTTACATTAATATGCACAGCATTTGCAACCATATACCATGCAAATATCATCTCAGGAACACTACGATAAATATATTAAGGCCCTAATGGATATCAGCAGGGTCATCACTTCAGATCTCTACCTTGAAGATATTCTGAAGCTTATCGTGATGGTTACGGCGAAGGTTACAGGCGTTGAGATCTGCTCGCTCTGGCTTATAGATGAAAGCGTTTCTCCGCATAAGATCCGCCTTAAGGCAACCCAGGCGCTTGATCCGGATTATGTAAAGGACCGCTCATTGAATATGAATGAAGGCGTGGTCGGTTTTGTTGCCACTCATAAAGAGCCTTTAATTATCGAAGATGTCCTTAAGGATACAAGGTTCAAGGAAAAGGAGATGGCAAAAAAACTGGGGCTTGTTTCAATGGTGGGTGTCCCGCTTGAGGTAAAGGACGGGAAAGTTATCGGCGTCATAAACTGTTTTACATCAACTCCCCGCCTGTTTTCCGAAACAGATGTCAATCTTATAAGAACCGTTGCGAACCAGGCTGCCGCCGCAATAATGAACACCGAACTGATGGTAAAAACAAAAATTATCCAGGAAGAGCTTGAAACCCGCAAGCTCGTGGAAAGAGCCAAAGAGATTCTGATGCTCCGCAGAAAAATGACCGGAGAAGAGGCTTACCGCTGGATTCAGAAGCGCAGCATGGATAAAAGAAAATCCCTCCGAAGTGTTGCTGAAGCGATATTGCTTTCCGAGGAACTCTCAGAAGAGCGTGAATAATTTATGGACTTTTTACGAAGCCGGCATAATTGGCCGGTTTTATGCCCCTCCAACGAATCCTCAATCCCCGGTCTATCAAACAATATTCAGAGATAAGAGATCTATAACCTGAGTATGCCATTAAGTTGAGCTAATTATTAATGATAAATTCAAGTAAAAATTACTTGACAAATATAATTAGCAGAGCTAACAAACGGCGAGATTAAAAAGTATTAATTAACTTTCTCACAATGGCGTGGGGAGGTTTACAGGTTAAGACAAAGGCGTCTGTGCCCGGATAATAAGGGACAGGCGCCTTTTTTTGTTGTATCAACCAAATTTAAAGCAAGGAGAAGAAAAATGAATCTAGGCCGACCCAATTCAAACGATGCGCTTCAAACAAAAAACCGTTCCCGCAATGTTGCCCCTCAGTCGGGGATATGCAGCAGGTGCATAGACGGCTGCAAAGGCAATTGCGATCTTTTCACCGCCACTTTCCGCGGAAGAGAGCTTTTATACCCTTCCCCCTTCGGTGAAATTACAGCTGGAGCAGATAAGGATTATCCAGTTGATTATTCACATCTTAATATCATGGGCTATGCAATGGGTGCAGAGGGTATCGAGGCTGATCCGGATCAAGCGACATTTCCCAGAGTCAACACCGAAACATGGTACGGGGCAACCGAAAAAGTCAAAATGAAAATCCCGATGTTCACCGGAGCACTGGGAAGCACCGATATCGCAAGAAAAAACTGGGAGCATTTTGCGGTGGGAGCCGCTATAACGGGAATCAGCCTTGTCTGCGGTGAAAATGTCTGCGGCATCGATCCTCAGCTTAAAATAGATAAAAACGGCAAGGTCAAGGATTCACCCGAACTTAAAAACCGCGTGGCTCAGTACAGAAGATATCATGAGGGCTATGGCGATATCCTTGTGCAGATGAATGTGGAGGATACGAGGCTTGGCGTTGCCGAATACGCATTGGGCAGTCTCGGAGTCGAGACGATTGAGCTCAAGTGGGGCCAGGGAGCCAAATGCATAGGCGGAGAAATAAAGGTAAATTCCCTCGACAGGGCCCTTGAACTTAAAAAACGCGGATACATAGTGACTCCCGATCCGGAAAATGAAGGAGTCAAATCCGCTTTCAAAGTTGGAGCCATTAAGGAATTTGAACGCCACTCGCGCCTGGGATTTCTGGACCAGGAAGATTTTATGAGAGAAGTCGACCGTCTCAGGAAGCTCGGCGCCAAACGCGTTACTCTGAAAACAGGCGCATACCCGATGAGGGAGCTTGCAATGGCTATCCGCTGGTCATCCGATGCCAAAATAGATCTTCTTACCATAGACGGAGCTCCGGGCGGAACCGGAATGAGTCCGTGGCGGATGATGTCGGAATGGGGCATTCCTTCCATATATCTGCATTCAATGGCGTATGAACTCTGTCTCAGGCTTGCCCGTAAAGGCGCATGGGTTCCGGATATTGCTTTTGCAGGCGGCTTTTCAAGCGAAGACCACATCTTCAAGGCGCTTGCCCTTGGGGCGCCTTTCTGCAAAGCCGTATGTATGGGACGCGCACTTATGATTCCCGGCATGGTGGGGAAAAATATCGGACGCTGGCTGAAAGGAGAAGACGGCGGACTGCCCAGCACAGTGTCGAAATACGGGACAAAGAAAGAGGAGATATTTGTCTGCTACAACCAGTTGAAAGAAAAATACGGAAAAGAGGCGGATAGCTTCCCGCTCGGCGCAGTCGGATTATACAGCGCCGCCGAGAAATTGCGTATAGGTTTGCAGCAGCTTATGGCCGGAGCAAGAAAGTTCAGAACACATCTTATTACAAGAAACGACCTTGCCGCTCTTACGGAAGAGGCTTCAAAAGTAACAGGCGTTCCCTATATAATGAATGCTTACAGGGAAGAAGCCCTTAAGATAATTGACGCGTAATTGTTTTGAGAAGAATTTAATGAACCGGACGGCAAAGTAAAAAGCTCATTATGCAAGGCGCGCGAATCTTGAGGAATGAA
>CAYVMK010000091.1:0-7306 GCA_964452445.1 uncultured Desulfonema sp.
GCCGGCAAGGATTGAATTGTCTGATGGAGAATATTCCCCATTCCCGTCCCACCATCGATCAGGAAGAAGCAGCCGCAGTCGCCTCCGTTCTGCAGTCAGGGCAGCTTGCGCAGGGAGAACAGGTCCTTTCTTTCGAGAAAGCCCTTGCCTCGCTGATCGGAGTCGCCGGCGCCGTGGCGGTCAGTTCCGGCACCGCCGCCCTGCACCTGGCCCTGCTGGCCCTGGAAATTGGTGAAGATGACGAGGTCGTGATCCCCAGTTTTGTCTGCCCGGCCCTCCTGAACGCGATCCGCTATGTCCGGGCCGTACCGGTTCTGGCCGATATCAACCCGGAGACTTTCAACATGGATGCCAGGGACCTCAGGAAACGCCTGACTGGAAAAACGAAGGCTGTCATCGTTCCACATATGTTCGGTTTGCCGGCGGATATCAGGGAGATTGTTTCTCTGGGAGTCCCCGTCGTAGAGGATTGCGCTCAATCCCTGGGGAGTCGCTATGAGGGATCGCCGACGGGAAGCTTCGGCGCGTTGTCCATTTTTTCCTTCTATGCCACCAAGGTGATCTGCACCGGCGAAGGAGGCATGATCGCTTCCGGCGATTCACAGTTACTTGGAAAAATCAGGGATTTGCGTGATTACGACGAAAAGAATGACGGGCGACTGCGCTACAACTACAAACTGACGGACTTACAGGCGGCCATGGGTTTGGCGCAGCTCCGGAAACTCCCGGCCCTGATCGGACGCCGCCGGGCAATCGCCGGCCGGTATCATGAATTCTTTCGGGAACATCTCTTATCCGTGCCCGGTTGCCCTTCGGACCGTGAGCATATCTATTACCGTTACATCATTCGAACGGAGCGTCTTTTAAAGCTGCTCGACGCCGGCAGGGACGCCGGCATCGCTTATCGACGACCGGTCTTCAAACCCCTCCATCATTACCTGAAAATGACAGGTTATCCACAGACCGATGCGGCTTTTCTCGGGACAGTTTCTCTTCCCATCTATCCGTCTTTGCGCGACACGGAGGTTAAAACCATCATTCATCATCTTCAATCCATTCTGAAATGAGGTGACCGGCATGTTCTCAAGAGAAAACTCATGGAAGGCTTCTTTCCGGCGGATATTCTGGGTATCGGCTCTGATCGTTTTCCTCCTGCTCCTGATTCCCTTTGTCCGTTATTTATTTTTCGAACATATCGGTCGCTGGTTTTATATCTTCCTTTTTGCTTTTTCCACCGCCGCCCTGCTCACGCCGGTCATGACGGCTATCGCCACAAAGGCCGGTATCGTCGATATCCCCGGGGGCCGGAAGATCCATTCCAAGATAACTCCCCTGCTCGGCGGCGTGGCTATTATCATCTCCTTTATCTCCGCCCTCCTGGCCAATATGATCCTGGATACCCGGGACATCGCCCTGATTGCCGGAGGCACGGTCGTTGCCATCGTCGGGCTCATTGACGACTGGAAAAATATTCGGGCCGGCTACAAGCTATTCATCCAGATCTTCGTCGTCATCCTCCTGATCCGTTCAGGGATAATCCTCGATCTCTTTCCGATCCATACAACCTGGGGCTATCTTTTAAACGCCGCCCTTTCCATCATCTGGATCGTAGGTCTTACCAACGCCATGAACTTCATCGACGGCATGGACGGTTTAGCTGCAGGTGTGAGCGCGATCATCTCCCTTTTTTTGGGGCTTGTAGCCTTTCAGACCAATCAGCCGTTTATGGGATGGATCGCCATCGCCATGATGGGAAGCTGCCTCGGTTTCCTTCCTTTCAATTTCAGTATGCACAAACGGGCGTCGATTTTTTTAGGAGACGCCGGGAGCGCCTTCGTCGGGTTCGTCCTTTCGTCCCTGGCCATCAAGGCCGCCTGGGCTGACAACAATCCCATCGTCTCTTTTGCCACCCCCATTCTCATCTTCTGGGTCCTGATCTACGACATGGCCTATATCAGCGTGGAGCGTATCATCTCCGGCAAGGTAAAAAGTTTCCGGGATTGGATCGATTATGTGGGCACCGATCATATACATCACCGGCTTCTTGCTGTTTTTGGCGACAGGAGAAAAGCGGTCTTTTTTATCTTCTTCCTCTGCGCCACACTCGGCATCAGCGCCATTATACTGAGGAACGCACGCCTCATCGACGGAATCCTGACAGTTCTGCAGGCACTCCTTATTACTGTCATCGTTTCCATTCTTGAATATTCGGGCCGCAAGCGGTAAAATATTATAACTATTCAGCCACAGATTCACACAGATGAACGCAGATAGATTTAAATACAAGGAAAGAAGTAACTGCTCAGGTGGATAGGCTGTAGGCTGACAGCCTACAGCCTAAATAGCCTAAGTGATTATAATAAAAGAAAAAATCAGTGATGATCAGCGTAGATCTGTGGCTGAGTAGTTACAAATGAAATTGAACCGAAAAAGTGAGCGCATTCCCCGTTGATTGAGGCGGGAGCTTTAAATAAAACGGCAGGAAATTAAATGACTAACCGGAAACCGCAGTTTTATTATCTGCTGGCTCTTCTTTTGGGGACGATTCTCCTTGTATTTTTTATTTTCCGCCCATTTTTCTTTTCAATTATTATCGCAATGGTTTTTGCCGTTGTGTTTCAGCCGGTTCACAAAAGGGTGCTTCGAATCACACGCGAACGCCGGAGTGTGGCAGCCCTCATAACCACTGTAATTATTGTCATTATAATACTTGTGCCGGTTATCCTGCTGGGAATGCAGATTTTTAATGAAGCCCAGCTATTATACGTCTCTATAACCGAAGGGGGCGGGAAAGATAATCTTTTCAATACGGTCAGGAAACTGGCATTTTATATTCAAAGGTTCATTCCTGCACAGATAAAATTCTCCGCAAATTTTGATCAATATCTGAAGCAGGGACTAGATTGGCTGGTTCGTCACCTCGGAGACATATTTTCAAACTTTGCAAAAATATTACTGGACTTCTTTATTTTTCTCACAGCTCTTTACTATCTGCTCAAAGACGGAAAAAGGCTTAAAAAAACATTTGTCAACTTCAGTCCTCTTGCCGATACCGACGATGAGAAGATTTTCAATACAATCGAGTCGGCAATCAATTCGGTGATTAAAGGAAATCTCATGGTTGCCGTAATTCAGGGAGCTTTGACTATGGCAGGATTTGCCGTTTTCGGAGTTCCGAATGCCGTGCTGTGGGGTTCAGTGACTGCGATAGCCGCCCTTATTCCCGGTGTCGGAACATCGCTTGTTTTGATCCCGGCGATTTTATTCCTTTTCTTAAACGGTAAGTATCTGTCGGGATTCGGTCTTCTTGCATGGGGAGCAGGAGCGGTCGGGCTTATCGATAATTTTATAGGGCCGAAACTTGTCGGACGCGGAATGCAGACGCATCCCTTTATCATTCTGATCTCTGTTCTGGGCGGAATCGGTTTTTTCGGCCCCATAGGATTTCTGCTCGGACCGCTTACCATGAGCCTGCTTTTCGCTTTTTTTGAAATTATTTCTTCGGTTAAATCGCAGGGAAAAAACGATGAAGCCGCCTGAAACGCTCAGGCGGCCTTTTTTTCATAACAAAGAGTTATTCTTCTTTATCTTCCGCTTTTTCTTTTCCTTCGTCCGAAACAGGACCAGCCATCGCTTTTAAAATGTCATACCTTTCGGCATAATCCTTTTCTATCTTTTTGCGGAGCTTTTTGGACTCATCCGGGAATTGCTTTTCAAGTGATGCATACCTGTTTTCACCGGAGAGGAACTGCTGGAGGGTTCCGTCCGGAGCTTTCGATTCGAGCATAAACGGATTTTTGCCTTCTTCGGCAAGAAGCGGGTTATAACGGTAGAGCGGCCAGTAGCCCGACGCCACCGCCAGGTTCTCCTCTTCCTGCGTTTTGCCCATCCCCTTTTTGATTCCCTGGTTTATGCAGGGCGCGTAACAGATTATAAGGGACGGCCCGGGGTATCTGTCGGCCTCGATGAAGGCCTTCATCATCTGCTGCTTGTTTGCGCCCATGGCAACAGACGCCACATAGACGTATCCATATGTCATGGCAATTCTGCCGAGATCCTTCTTGCCCATTTTTTTGCCGGATGCGGCAAATTTGGCAACAGAGCCGATCGGTGTCGCTTTTGAAGACTGCCCGCCCGTATTCGAATAAACCTCCGTATCCAGAACAAGAATATTGATATCTTCGCCGGATGCAATCACATGGTCAAGCCCGCCGAAACCTATGTCGTACGCCCATCCGTCGCCTCCGAATGCCCAGATCGATTTTTTAACAAAAAGATCGGACATTGAAAGAATCGTATCGAGAAGAGAAGTTCTTTTTGCATCTGCAAGCAGTTTTTTAAGCTGGTTGCCGTATGTTTTTGAGGTTTCGGCATTGTTCATGCCCTCGAGCCAGCCTGTCATGGCGGTTTTTAATTCGTCCGGAACTCCTGCACCGACAGCTTCTTTTATAAGATTTGCGAGCTTTTCCCGGCGCTGCCCTACTCCAATGGAGATTCCGTACCCGAATTCGGCTGCATCTTCAAAGAGAGAGTTCCCCCAGGCCGGTCCATGCCCGTCCTTGTTGACACAGTAGGGAGCGGACGGTGCCGAAGCTCCCCATATGGAAGTGCAGCCGGTTGCATTGGCTATTATCATCCTCTCTCCGAAGAGCTGTGTTAAAACTTTGACGTATGGAGTTTCCCCGCATCCTGCACAGGCTCCCGAAAACTCCATGAGAGGCTTCTGAAACTGGCTCCCTTTTACCGTCTCCCTCGAAACAATGCTGTCTCTTACGGGAACAGTCAAAGAAAATTGGTGATTCGGAACCTGAAGCGGGGTCTGGGTATCAATCGGCTTCATAATAAGGGCTTTCTTCTTGGACGGGCATATGTCCGCACAGTTGCCACAGCCCTGGCAGTCCAGTGTATTGACCTGGATCCTGAATTTATAGGCTTTAAGCTCCTTTCCGACAGACGGCTTAGTCTCAAAGGATGTGGGCGCATTTTTCAGCTCTTCATCCGTTACAAGCACCGGAATGATGGCGGCATGGGGGCAGACAAAAGAGCACTGATTGCACTGAATGCAGTTTTCGGTTATCCATTCGGGAACATTTATGGCGACTCCGCGCTTCTCATACTGAGATGTCGCGACAGGGAAAAGTCCGTCGGGTTCGAATGCGCTGACGGGCAGGTTATCACCCTGCTGGGCAAGCATGGGACGCATGACTTTTTTCACAAATTCCGGATCATCTGCTGCACCTTCAGTTTTTCCGCCCGCCTCTTTCCATGTTTCCGGATATTTTATTTCAATAAGATTTGCAAGAGTCTGGTCAACTGCGTCTGTGTTCATTTTGACGATCTTTTCACCTTTTTTCCCGTAAACTTTATTGATTTCGGCTTTTAAGAAAGAGATCGCTTCTTCAAAAGGAATTACGTTTGCGAGTTTAAAGAAGGAGGTCTGCATGATCATGTTTATCATGACGCCAAGCCCGACCGCACCTGCAATTTTCACCGCATCGACATTGAAAAATTTAAGTTTCTTCTCAGCGATCGTTCTTCTTATTTTTGCCGGAATATGCTCCTCCATTTCATCCAGAGTCCAGGGAGAATTCAGAAGGAAGGTTCCGCCGTCCTTTATGCCTTCAAGAACATCGTATATCTGAACGTAATTTGCCTTGTGGCATGCGATGAAGTCTGCTGTGTTCACAAGATAGGTGGACTGGATCGGTTTGCTTCCGAAGCGGAGATGCGAAACCGTTATGCCGCCTGATTTTTTTGAATCATAGGCAAAATATCCCTGGGCAAAAAGGCCTGTGTTGTCGCCAATAATCTTTATGGCGGACTTGTTGGCGCCGACCGTTCCGTCAGAACCCAGCCCCCAGAACTTGCATTGGACGGTTCCTTCGGGCGTGGTTTCGATATTTTTTTCCGTTTCAAGGGAAGTATGGGTCACATTGTCAGTTATTCCTACCGTAAAATGATTTTTCGGTCCTGCCGACTTCATGTTGTCGAATACCGCCTTAGCCATTGCGGGAGTGAATTCCTTTGAACCTAGTCCGTAGCGCCCGCCGGTAATAACCGGCATCTCACCCCTTTCCATGAAAGCCGTGCACACATCCACATAAAGCGGGTCACCGATTGCGCCCGGTTCCTTTGTCCTGTCAAGAACCGTTATCCTGTTCGCAGAGGCAGGCAAAGCCGAGAGAAACGCATCTATTACGAAAGGCCTGTAAAGACGCACCTTGATAAGTCCAACTCTTTCTCCGCTGTCATTGAGCCGGTTTACGGCCTCTTCGATCGTTTCGCAGGAAGAACCCATTGCAACAACCACCCTTTCGGCTTCCGGGTCTCCGACATAATCAAAAAGCCTGTAACGGCGGCCTGTTAGATTTCCCACTTTTTTCATATATTCTTTTACTGTTTCCGGAATTGCGAGATAATAGGGGTTGGCCGCTTCCCTTCCCTGGAAGTATATGTCCGGATTTTGAGCTGTTCCGCGCAGGGTCGGATGCTCCGGGTTCATGCTTCTTTTCCGGAAGGCATCTATCGCCTCAAAGTCGGCAAGAGAAGCCATCTTGTCATATTCTATCATTTCAATCTTCTGAATTTCATGGGAAGTCCTGAATCCGTCGAAGAAGTGAAGGAAAGGGACTCTTCCCTTTATGGCGGAAAGATGTGAAACAAGGGCAAGGTCCATGACCTCTTGAACCGAATTGGAACACAGGAGGGCAAAACCGGCCTGGCGAACCGCCATAACGTCGGCATGATCCCCGAAAATGGAAAGAGCGTGGGCTGCAATCGCCCTTGCGCTCACATGAAAGACTCCGGGGAGAAGCTCGCCTGAAATTTTATACATGTTCGGGATCATGAGGAGAAGGCCCTGGGATGCTGTAAACGTAGTTGTGAGAGCGCCTGCGGCAAGAGCTCCGTGAACCGCTCCGGCAGCTCCTGCTTCGGATTGCATCTGCTTAACATTCAAGGTCTGTCCGAAAATGTTTTTTCGCCCCTCCGATGCCCATTCGTCTGCGGTTTCGCCCATAGGGGTTGAAGGGGTTATCGGGTAGATTGCTGCAACATCGCTCATGGCGTAAGCCACGTGGGCCGCGGCGGTATTTCCGTCGATTGTTTTCATTTTTTTTGCCATAATATTAATTCCTTATGTATACTCAAATTAATTAGGACGCAGATTTTCGCCGATACCCGCAGATTGGTAGGCTGTTAGCTAATAGTCTATAGCCTAATAGTATTCAGTCTAAACTTCTGCGTTCATCTGCGTCCAAAAACAAAACCCCAAACACACCCAACACAAACCAAACACACCCAACAC
>CAYVMK010000092.1:0-7293 GCA_964452445.1 uncultured Desulfonema sp.
GCTTCCTTCGTAAACGCATCCGAAAGCGCACTG
This sequence comes from uncultured Desulfonema sp., assembly GCA_964452445.1. Lineage (GTDB taxonomy): Bacteria > Desulfobacterota > Desulfobacteria > Desulfobacterales > RPRI01 > RPRI01. Next base: position 34 of record CAYVMK010000092.1, read on the forward strand.
AATTCCGGCCTTTACGTGCATTTTATGTGATTTAGCTTCTTCGATCATCTTTTGGGCCGATTTAAAAGCCGCTTCATAAGGCATGCCGGTATTTTTACGGCTGTGCATGTCGCTTGCAGAGACCGATATTTCAACATTTTTCATACCGGCTTTTTGAGCTCTGTGCAGCCCTCTTTCATTCAGAACGAGGCAGCTGAAAGCCACATCTTTATTTTCAGGCAGAAGTTTTATCAGTTCTTCGGCATCTCCCATCTGGGGAACGACGGCAGGGTTTACAAATGATGTTACCTGAATGTTCCTTATACCTGCATCAAGAAGCCCGTTTATTATCCGGAGTTTTAATTCCGTCGGGATTAATTTTTTTTCAAGCTGAAATCCGTCACGCGGGCCGACTTCGATAAGAGTTACTTCTTCCGGAAGGTTCATTTTTTACTTTCCCCTCTGTAATTTGATTTTTTACCCGACAATCATTCCTTGCTTTTCATGAAAATATGTGAAATTTTTCTCAGATATTCATTTTAGAATCCAAGTCCTTTGCAGGTCAAGAATAAATATGAAAGAACCGGAAAAATTAAGAATATGTCTTTTAAGTTACAGGAGCAATCCTCATTGCGGCGGGCAGGGGGTCTATCTTAAGAACTTAAGCCGCGCATTAAAAGACCTGGGGCATCATGTTGAAGTCGTATCGGGCCCTCCCGATCCGCTTCTTGACAAGGATATCCCGGTTCACCACATTCCGTGTCTTGACCTGTATAATGAAAAAGATCCCTTCAGGGCGCCATCTTTAAAAGAGCTTTCGGACCCGGTAAATCTTTACGAATGGCTCGGAGTATCGACAATGGGTTTTCCCGAGCTCTTTACGTTTGGTATAAGAGCTTGCAATTTTTTAAAAAACAAATTCAATAATTATGACGTAGTGCATGACAACCAGTGCCTTTCATATGGAATCCGGGCCATAAGCAGGAAGGTTCCGACAACCGCAACCATACATCATCCGATTACAATCGACAGGGATATATCAATTTCCACCCTCTCATCCTTATGGAAAAAAGCAAAGCAGAGGCGCTGGTATTCTTTCATAGGAATGCAGAAAAGGGTTGCAAGGGCATTTTCCCGTATAATTACCGTATCGGAGTGTGCCGGAAGGGATATCAGCAGAGAGTTTGATATACCTCAAAACAGGTTCAGGATTGTCCCGAACGGCATCAATACGGATATTTTTTATCCGGTATCCGGGATTGAAAGGGAAAAGGGAAGAATTATCGTTACAAACAGCGCCGATACACCGTTAAAAGGTCTTTTTTATCTGCTTAAGGCTCTTGCCGAAATATCAAAAACCCGCAAGGTAAGGCTTATTGTAGTCGGGACACCGAAGAAAAACGGCGCTGTAGTAAAACTTATAAAGACTCTGGGGATCGGGCATCTGGTAACTTTTACCGGCCGGATAGAGGACGGCGAGTTTGTCCGGCAGTATGCAAGGGCGGCAATGGCAGTTGTCCCTTCTGTTTATGAAGGATTCGGCCTTCCTGCCGGAGAGGCTATGGCGTGCGGTGTTCCTGTAATAAGCACCACCGGCGGAGCTCTTCCCGAGGTAGTGGGAGATGCGGGCATACTTGTTCCTCCCGCCGATCATCTTTTGCTGGCAGAAGCAGTTAAGGCTCTTCTCGACAGCCCCGAAAGGGCGGATAAGCTCGGCCTGGCCGGATATAAAAGGGTGCAGGATAATTTCACATGGAAAAGAGCCGCAGAAAAAACGGTTGAAGCATACAGAGAGGTTATTTGTGATTACCGTGGAGTTTAAAAGGCTTTCCATGAAGCCGGGCGCTAAAATACTTGATATAGGATGCGGGGCGGGGCGCCATATCTGTGAGGCTTTCCGGCTTGAGGGTGTCACGGCTGTCGGAGCGGATGTAAATTTCGATGACATGGTAGAGACAAGGGGAAAGCTCAATTTCCATGAAAAGGTAGGTGAGCACGGCGGAGGGGTTTGGGCTCTTTCCGCTGCCGATGTAAACAATCTGCCTTTTAAAAACAACTCATTTGACCTTGTCATCTGCTCCGAGGTTCTTGAGCATATACCCGACCATGAAACGGCCGTTTTCGAGATCATGAGAGTCCTGAAACCCGGCAGCAACTTTGTAGTGAGTGTTCCAAGGTATATACCTGAAAAGATATGCTGGGCTCTTTCCGATGAATACCATAAAGCTAACAGGGGGCATATCCGCATATATAAAAAAAATGAACTTGTAAACCTTCTTGAAAGTTCAGGGGCAAGACTCTGGGCTTCACATTTTGCGCACAGCCTTCATACCCCTTACTGGTGGATTAAATGCCTTGCCGGCCCGACAAGAAATGACAGCAGAATAGTAAATCTTTATCACCAGTTTCTGGTCTGGGATCTTATGAAAAAGCCGAAGATTACACGCTTTCTTGACGGGCTGTTGAATCCTTTTTTCGGGAAAAGCATCGTTCTTTATTTAAAAAAACGGTAACATGGTGATTTAATTCGTAAACAGCGCGCATCGGAAATGACCGCACCACAGGCGGGAGGTATATTGTCCGGGAAATTTCTAAAACAATTGACTTAAGGATTTGAAAAAAGTATATACGGAAAAAAGAAGAAGAGCGGGAGTTTTGCATGCCCCGATCTGGCCTTTAACGGGGTGTATGCAAAGATCTCAGGGCATGTTGATAAGCTGGGCATGGAATCAACAATCATATAATAACGTATTTTAAAAAATGGGTTCCGGAAGGGGGAAAGAATATGAACAAAGCCGATTTAGTAACTGAAGTTGCAGGTATTGTTGGTACAACCAAAGAGGCAAAGGCAGTTGTTGATTGCATATTTGAGAGCATGACTGCTGCCTTGAAAAAAGGGGATGAAGTCAAGCAGGCAGGATTCGGCACCTTCAAGGTAAAAGAAAGAAAAGCAAGAACCGGAAGGAATCCCCAGACAGGGGCTGAAATCAAGATCGAAAAAAGAAAAGCCGCAAAATTTTCTGCTGCAAAAGCATTAAAAGACGCCATAGGCTGATTCTTTATCCAATTCCATAAAAAGATGAACTCGTAAAAAGTCGAAATTCAGACGGCAAAGTAAAAAGCTTATTATGCAAGGCGCACGAATCTTGAGGAATGAAGCGTACTTTCTGGTACGCTGCAATGATGAAAGATGAAGTGCAACACAGCAGAATGGCTTTTTACGAAGCCGTCATAAAAAGAGACATTTGCATGACGCAAGTGTCTCTTTTTATATGCTGTTCAGCCTGTAATAAAATCCCTTTATCTTCATCAGCTCTTCATGGGTTCCCGATTCTGTTAACCTTCCTTTATTTAATACGATTACCCTGTCCGCCCTCTGGGCAGTCGTAAGGCGGTGTGCAATAATGATTGAAGTTCTGCCTTCCATGAGATTGTTCAATGCAGTTTCGATCTCCCGTTCCGTTTCCGAGTCGACATAGGATGTAGCCTCATCAAGCATGATGACTTCAGGGTCGCGGGCGAAAGCTCTTGCTATCGATATGAGCTGGCGCTCCCCGCTTGAAATCGATCTTCCTCCTTCGGATAATACGGTATCAAGACCATGGGGGAGCCTCCCAATTATCTTCCGGCAATTTGAAACATCCATGACGTGATCCATATCCTTATCCGTGATGCCGCTCTTTCCCCTTGCAATATTCTCACGCACTGTCCCCGAAAACAAAAAAGAATCCTGCATGACTATTGCCATTTTCGACCTCAGGAAAGAGGGAGGAATCTCTTTTATGCCGGTTCCGTTTATAAGAATCCGCCCCGACGAAGGTTCATAAAATCGTGTCAGGAGATTAAGAAGGGTTGTTTTCCCGGTTCCGGTTGGTCCGACTATCGCAATTTTTTCGCCGGCCTTCATGTCAAACGAGATATTTGAAAGCACTTCTTCTCCCGGAACGTAGCCGAATGAAACATTCCTGAATTCGACGCTTTTTATTTTATCGAATTTCAGCCGGTCGGTTGATAATATAAAAGATTCGGATTCGCCGTCTTTTGTATCCTTTGTGTCGTTTGTGTCGTTTGTATCTAAGATGATGAATATTCTTTCAGCCGATGACATGGCGTTTTGAAGGATATTGTATTTATCGGCTATATCCCTTATGGGACTGAAGAACATTTTCATGTAGGATATGAAAGCGACCAGCGCGCCAAGGGTAACTTTTTCATCAAGAACGCTTATTCCGCCGTAAAAGATAACTAAAGCGACGGCAACCGATCCGAGAAGTTCTACTAAAGGCATAAAGACCGCGAGAACCCGGATTTGTTTCATTCCTGCAATATAGTTTTCATGATTCAGCTTTTCGAATCTGTCATAATTTTCATTTTCCTTCCTCAAAAGCTGTATCACCTTTATGCCGCCTATGGTTTCGGTGATCCTTGAATTTATTTCGGCTATTTTGATTCTAAGCGTTCTGAAGGCGTCCCTTGCCCGGCCTGAAAAACGGAATGAGGCAAGGATGACAAAAGGAATGACTGTAAATGATGCAAGAGCGAGTTTCCAGTTTATACCGATAAGCACAACCATGATTCCTGCGAGCAGGAAGATGTCTTTGAAAACAAAGGCAATGACGGAAGTAAAAAATTCATGCATATTCTGGATATCGCTCGTAACCCTTGTTACAAGCCTTCCTGTCGGATTTTTGGCAAAGAAAGGAACAGGGAGCGCCTGGATATGGTTAAAAAGGCGCATCCTGAGATCATGCATTATCATCTGTCCCGCATATTCCATCAGCATGACTTCAAAAAAGTTGAGGCAGAAACCGGCTGTTACAAGGAGAAGGAGGATGGCCGCTGCAATTCCGACTCCTTTTAAATCATTTTTTCTTAAAATATAAATATCTCCCTTATCCATTTTCCTGATCTCATCAAACGGGATAAGGGCAAAAGCGCCGTCTTCTTTAAATTCGATATCGCGCTTTGAAAGAAGATTGCGGACAGCGGGATCGTTTAAGCTTGCCCTGTAAGAGCCTGTCTTGTTTTCATCGGGTTTCAGGATATCTCCATGCGGAACCCCACGCGGAACTATGTATCTGTCTATTGCAATCTTGGTTATGTACGGGAGGGAGAGATCGAGCAGTGTTATGGATATGACAAGAAGAACTGTCCAGAAAAAAAGGCGCCTGTAAGGCTTTCCAAACATAAAAAGCCTTTTCAGCAGATTCAGGTCGTAATTCCCGCCCGGCTTTTCTTCCTCGTACCCATAATCAAATCGCATTCATTTCCTCTTCTATCGCCTGCATTCCGAATGTTTTAGCATAATACCTTCCAAGTTCCATGAGGAAAGCATGGTTTCCCGCTTCCGTTATCCTGCCTCTGTCGATTACGATTATCTTATCGGCAAAAGAGAGCGCCGAAAGACGGTGCGAAACTATGATAATTGTCTTTTCTTCCCTCATGGACCTTATATTCTTTATGATTGCAGAGCCTGTTTCGGCATCCACCTGGCTTACCGGGTCATCAAGAATGAGTATGGGTGAATCGGAAAGAAGCGATCTTGCAAGGGCAATTCTCTGCTTCTGGCCTCCTGAAAGGATAATTCCTTTTTCTCCCACGATCGTATCAAGTCCGGCCGGAAAATTCATTATTGTTCCGGAAAGAGAGGCTTTTCCCATCAGACCTTCCAGCCCGGAATCCTTTATGCTTCTGTCTCCAATGGTTATGTTGTCGCGGATTGTCCCGTCAAACAAAAAAGGCTCCTGGGGCATGAAAGAGATCATTGACCTTATATCGGAAAGTTTTATTGAGCGGATATCTATACCGTCTATAAGTATCCGTCCGCCCGAAACATCGTACAACCTTGGAATAAGACTTAAAAGAGTAGTTTTTCCACTTCCCGGAGGCCCTGCAATCCCGAGGATTTCCCCCTTTTTTACACTGAGATTGACGGCCGATAAGACCGGGAAAGAGCCGTGGTTGTGAGAAAACGTTACATCTTCAAAAGTTATTTCTCCTGCCCCGTATTTTATCCTCTTTGCATCGCCGGTATCGCAAATTTCGGGAGCGGTTTCCATTATGCTGTTTATCCTGTCGAGGGATGCTTTTCCCCGCTGGATCAGATTTGTGACCCATCCCATCGCCATCATCGGCCAGGTGATAAGACCGAGGTAGTTTATGAACGCCACAAAATCGCCGGGTGTTATTGTGGAATATATTGTCTGCCTTCCTCCAAGATAAAGCACGATGGCAAGGCTTATATTTGACAGAAGAAGCATCATGGGAAAAAAAGAGCCGGTAATCCTGACAAGCCTTATATTCCTGTCGATGTAATCTTTTGACTTTGCTTCAATATTGATGCTCTCTTCTTTTTCCCGTGTATAAGCCTTGATTATCCGGATTCCTGCAAACTGTTCGCGCACCGCTTCTGTGAGTTCGGAAAAGGATTCCTGAACTGATTTGTAAAGCCTGTGCATTTTCCTGCTGAAAAACCTTGTTCCGAAAATAATAAATGGCATCGGGATAAGAGCAAACAGGGTAAGGGTTGTATTGATATAGGCCATGAAACCGATAGCTGCCGAGCCTAAAATTACCGCGTCCGTCAACGCGACTATTCCCATTCCTATGGCCATTCTGATATGCTGTATGTCGTTTGTGGCATGTGCCATGAGATCGCCGGTCTTTGTCTTGTCAAAGTAAGATGAAGAAAGGGTCTGAATATGGGCAAACAGCCTGTTTCTCAAGCCTTCTTCCACAATCCTTGAGGCGCCTATGAGATATTTTCGCCATAAGTATCTGAAAAAAGACATTAATAACGCAATACTGATAATGCAGAGGGCATAGACGGCAAGTTTTTCGGGATCTGCCCGGAAAAAAGTAAGATCATCGATTGCCCTTTTTATTATGCGCGGGATTACAAGCTGCAGAAAATCCACGGCTATGAGGCACAACAGACCAGCGGCTATTGCAAAGCGGTTTTCGATAAAATATGGTTTTATTAAATTAACCGATTTCACAACATATTCCAAACATGGTGGACTCTTAAAGTCCATCAACAGGCCGAGAGCGGTTAAGCTCCGGCCTGGGGTGAGGGTGGAACCGCTTGAATTTACTTCAAGCGGCGGGAGAGGGGAAGCCCTTTCCCGCCAAGTAAAAAGTCGTTTTTGACTTTTTACGAATGTATCAAACGGTCAAACCGGAACCGGAAGAATTTCATTTTTTCACACGTAGGCACAGAAATTCCATTGTAACTACTCAGCCACCGATCTACGCTGATCATCGCTGATATTTTTTCTTTTA
>CAYVMK010000093.1:0-7280 GCA_964452445.1 uncultured Desulfonema sp.
CTTTCTTTAAGCACGCGATGTTATTTGATAGATAGGACTGAACAAAAACATCCTGAATCCGAGCCTGCTGTATGATAAGCATTGTGGTAAATATGTCAAAATCTCGCCATCTGCTCGCCATCTGCTCGGGATGTGCGAACACATGGCGGCGAGCCATTCCACAACAGGGAAAACCTTGCTTATCTTTTTGTCCCTGGCCTTATAGATGACCTTCCTCTCATGCGCCAGATACTGCATACGTTCCTTAGACGTCCTGTGCGGATTTATCTGCGTCTGGATTAAATCTTCTGGCTACCCAAGACGTAGATGCCCCCTTCTGCCGGACAAGCGCATTTGACGCTGCTGTTCAAACGCTCCAGGTGCAGGGTGGCCTGAGCCAGTTTACGGTCGATTGCGGCGTCGTCTTGACAGGGGTCATGGTGAAAAAGGTGCAGCGAGCGCACCCTAGCTTTATCGGCCAGCAGAGCAACTTCGCGGGTGCAGGAGTGACCCCAACCCGTTTTCGCCGGATATTCTTCATCCAGATAAGTGCAATCGGTAATGAGAATATCTGTTTCACGTACAAAATTCATCAGCTTTTCTTCGTATTCAGGATCGAAGAAAGAATCGTCAGCGGGGTATTTTTCGTTATCGGTTACGTAGCAAACAGAGCGGCCATTATGGGTGATACGATAACCCAGGCAGGCGCCCGGGTGGTTCAGCAGCATGCTTTGAATCTCAAAGTTGCCAAATCTCAGGGTTTCTTCACGCATATCGCGAAAATATACCCTGGCAGCAAATTCACGTATGGTTACCGGAAAATAAACATCGTCCATTTGAGCGGAAACGATCTCGCGGAAACTCATATGTCCATGCGCCGGGCCAATGATTTCCACCTCGTTTCCCTGCACGTATAAGGGGGCAAAAAAAGGTATCGCATTGATGTGATCCCAGTGTGGATGGGAAATAAACAGCTTGGCGGTAACTCTCGGCTCTTTTTGCGCGGATAGATGCTCACCCAGACAGGTAATACCCGTGCCCGCATCAAAAATAAGTAACGGCTCATCGTCCACAGACAGAGAAATGCACAAGGTATTTCCGCCGTAGCGGAGGGAATTTTCACCGGGCACAGGCAGCGTTCCCCGCGTACCCCAGTAAGTTATGGTGATATCCTTACTCATGACAGACATCACTTCCTCTAAAAATTTTCCCGGGTTGGAAATCAGGGCTTGTTTGACCAGAAAGGCGTCCGCGCCGACCCCTTTTGCCCGCCGCTTGTCGAATTCATAAGATTTTCCCGTCAGGATGATAATTTTTGTCTGGTCAAGTTCGCTGAGCTTGCGAAAACGTATGCACAGCTCATAACCATCGATTGCCGGCATCATCAGGTCCAGCAATATGGCATCCGGATGAAAAGACAGAACGGCATCCATGGCTTCCTGCGGGGATGTGGTGGACCGCACTTCGTGCCCGGCTTCCTGCAGTATCTGGGTGACGGCCGTGACGATGAAGGCGCTATCGTCTATGACATAAAATCGCATAAAAACTCTCCATAAAAGAAGCTTTTTTTCTGCGTCAGTAATTGAAAGCCTCGTTTAATGTGTTGCCAGGGAACTCGCTGCCCGGCTTTTTTAGTTCATGCCTGTATAAGGCAAAACAGAAAGAAATAATTCTCTACTTTTTATGCCCTTTTCCCTTCTTTTTAGCCTCTCCTTTGGCGCTTCCGCCCGACTCACCGGAGAGGGTGAAATTTCCGCTCTTTATGGCATGAAATTCTGCAGATCCCGGTTTTATACCAAGTTCTTTGGCGATAACTCCCCATCCTTTCCCTTTATTGTTTTTGTATGTCTGCACAACCATCTCGGGTTGTTTTTTTGTCATCCGGCTGAGCTGAAGACACATGAAAGCATCAGCGGAAGTTTCAACCGTCTCGATGATTGATTTTACCTTCGGCAGAGGAACGCCGAATTGGGCAGCCAGCCTGATGCTGAAGCTGTTCAAGTCGGCCTTGGCCTGGATGTTGAGGTTGGAGAGAAAGGTTTCGAGGTCAGCATATGCGCTAACTGCAAGGAGTGTGATGAGAAAGAATAAGATGGATGCTGCAATTATGGATTTTTTCATTGCTTCTCCTTATGGGCTATTCACTCGCTTTAGCCGGTTTATAATTTGAAAATCGGACCGCATGGCTAAAATCCTCCGGTAAACCAATTTCCATAATTTGTTAATCCATATCATATTCAGGAAACAACATCAATTAATACGGATTGGAACCCAGTATAATAACCGATGTTGAAGATTGGCATATTACAGAAGAAGCTCTTTATCATGGATTATTCATAAACATCCAACTTGCTGATATCAAAAATAAATCAGCGCATAAAGCTTTCTGTGTGTTTATTAGACCTTGAGGTTCACTGCAATTTATATATCGGGTTGTCCCTCCCAAAATTGATTATCAACGGTGTTTGGCTGTGGCCGATTTCCTTTGAAATATCGGCAGTCGCCTGTTTTGAGTAGCCGCCAAGTTCAACTAGACTGACCGCGCCATCGTTATTTTTATCTGCCTCTTTTTTATTATTCAATCCTGTCAGCAAGGTGTAGGTGAACAAACCGTTGCCCTTATAGCCATCCAATGCCGCCTGCTTGTCGTTGGCAGATGCATAGATATGCAGCCCCATCTTCTTCGCAAGCACTGACATGCGGGCATCATAAAGCCCGCTCACAATATAGTCCACACCCCCGGCATGGCAGGTGTCAAAGATGAACAATTGGCTCAATGATCTGATTTGCTTTGATGCCTCAACTATTTCGTTGGAGCTGAGCATGCTATTGTCGCTTATGGCGCCGTCAAAATCATGGGTTAGCATGAAATACTGGTTTTGCAGAAGCGCCCCATGACCTGCTACGAAGAGAATAAAGCTGTCGGCCGGCTTGATTATTTTTGCCAGCATGGAGATATTGCTTTGAATATTTGCCTTCGTTGCCTCTTTATCCGTAAGTAAATAGGAATGAATGTTTTCCGGTTTATACAGCGATGCTGATTGGTGAAGCAACGTGTCTTTGATGTCATTTGCATCCTTAACAGCGTATTGCAGATTAATACTCTGATCATTATACTGATTTGTTCCGACAATAAGCATGTAAAGATGGGAATCTTCTGCCTTAATATCGGCTTTGAAGCTGGACGTCTTCATATAACTCTGGACGGTATTGTCTTTATTGAAGGCAGAAACGCTGATCTCATTCTCACCGGGAACGGCATCGACAACCACGCAACCTTTGAAAATATCCCCTTTGGCCTTGCTTGCGATGGGGCTGATATCGATCCTGGATTTGATGGCAATGCTTCTCATGTCTTCACGAATTGACTTGCTGTCCAAAGAAGCTAATTGGATTTTTCCGGCAGTTGTTTTTGCAACGTCCTTATAAAAGCCATCTGACTGGATTAATTTACCGTTATGGAATAGCCTAACCTCGCCGATGCCGCCGCCTGTGTTTTTAGCCTGATAACACACCTCGACTTTTGGGGTAGTTGAATCAGACGGAACAGATGTAAAGTCAACCGCCGGAGGCGGATTCCTGATAGCATCTTCAATCGTAAGGGTGATCAGACCACGGATATTTTCCCCCTTGAGTTTGGCGGTAACGATGTCCGGACGGTAGAAGACATCGTAAAACTGATCTATCCCATAGACATTGTTGCCCATCCGGATATTCATGTATTTGTGACCATTCGTCGAGGAACTATAATAGCCTTCGGTAGTAATGACGATCCATTCCCCATCTTTAAAACTGACAAACCGGGCGATGTCTTTCCCCGTCGATATATCCCAGAATCTTAGCGTGCCGTCCGCACCTCCGGTCAATGCATATTTTGCGTCAGGGATGAAAGCGACTGTCCCGACATAATTCGTATGACCCCGAAATACTTTTACCTCCTTGCCGGTCGCAACCTCCCAGAGTCTTGCTGTCTCATCATGACTCCCGGAAAGGGCGTATTTCCCGTCAGGACTGAAGGCAACAGAATAGACCCACATCGTATGACCGCTAAATGTTCGTATTTCTTTACCGCTTGCGACCTCCCAGAGCTTGAGAGTCTTGTCCGTACTTCCGGAAAGGGCGTACCTTCCGTCGGGACTGAAGGCAACAGAAGAGACAGTGTCCGTATGTCCTCTAAATATCCTTATCTCCTTGCCGGTGGCAATCTCCCATAGCCTTAAAGCCCCATCTTCACTCCCGGAAAGGACATGCCTTCCATCGGGGCTTAAGGTCACGGATTTGACTGCCTTTGTATGACCCCTTAGTATACCTGCTTCCCTGCCGGCAGGCATTTCCCAAAGTTTAAGCGTATTATCGCCACTTCCCGAAAGGGCGTACTTTCCGTTCGGGCTGAAAGCAACAGCGGTGATATACTTTCTGTGACCTTCAATAGTCACTGTTGCCTTATCTGCATAGATATTCCAGAGCCTGAGTGTTTGATCCGAACTCCCGGAAAGGACACTCTTCCCATCCGGACTGAAGGCCACCGAGGAAACTCCATTCTTATGACCACTCAGTGTATTGATCTCTCTGCCGGCGGAAATATCCCAGAGTTTTACGGCGCCGGCGAGAGGCCTGGAAATGACATCCCCATACCCCGAAAGCGCATGCTTTCCATCAGGACTGAAGGCCACGGATTTGACGGCATCCACATACCCTTCGAATGCCCGTATCTCCTCACCGGCAGCAGCATCCCAAAGCTTCAGACTACCGTCCCACCCACCCGAAAGCACATACCTGCCATTAGAAATGGCAGACACGGACATGACGGCTCTTGCATGTCCGACCCATACCCTCACAGCATTGGCAGCAGCGAGATCCCAAATCCTTATGCTGCCGTCATGACTTCCGGAAACGGCAAGCCTTCCTTCAGGATCAAATCCCACTCCGGAAACAGCTCCTACGTGGCCTTTCAATGTTCTTAATTCTCTGCCGGTAGAAACATCCCAGAGCTTGAGGGTTTTATCAGCGCTCCCGGAAAGGGCATATTCCCCATCGGCGCTGAAGGCCACTGAATTGACAGAGTTTGCATGGCCGATGAATGTCACTTTCTCACTGGACGTAGAGACATCCCAAAGTTTTAACGTGTTATCATAACTCCCCGAAAGTGCGTACCGCCCATCCTGGCTAATGGCTACGGAACTGACATAATGAGCATGACCTTTAAATGTCCTTAATTCTGCACCGGAGGAAACGTCCCAAAGTTTCAGAGTATTATCCCAGCTCCCCGAAATCACGTACTTGCCATCCGGGCTGAAGGCTACGGAAGTGACATACTTGGTATGACCTTTAAACGTCCGCATCTCTCTGCCGGTGAAAAGTTCCCAAAGTTTCAGAGTATTATCCCAGCTCCCCGAAATCATATGTTTGCCGTCAGGGCTGAAGGCTATCGAACTGACGGCGCTTTCGTGACCCTTAAATGTCCTTATCTCCCTGCCTGTGGAAACATCCCAGAGCTTAGCGGTAAAATCTCCGCTTCCGGAAAGAGCATACTTTCCATCAGGACTGAAGACCACGGAAGTGACTGTATAGCAATGTCCCAATTGCACGAAGATCTCCGGTTTTTCTTCGGCATAAACCTGTGTATTCACATTAGAAAGCATGAAGATGGTGATGCCGGTGATGATGCGCATTATCAATTTTTCATTATACCCAGCCATGCGGTTCATTGTTTTCTACCTTGCGATTGTCAATAGAAGGATATCAAAGAGGACCATCCCTGCAATTGCCGTGATCGCGAGGATATCCAATAACGAAGCTATCCAGCCGAGATACTGGATCCAAAGACCGCCCCCTATGCCAGCGACATAACCCAGAGCGAACCCTGCAAGCGCCGCAATGATCCTGAACCCGTAACTTAAATGATACACTATTCCGATTTCCAGGCCGATATTGATGCCAAGAATCACAAAAAAGAAAAAGATAATCACTCGAAAATATTCGAAGGAAAGGCGAATCGGCTTACAGGAACGGATGCTGCTGACTAAAAGATATATGAACCCTCCCGATCCTAGTATCCCACATATCCATCCAATAATCGATCCGGAGCCGATGGCTGCTGAAAACCCATAAATAACCAGGACAATAGAGACGATCACCATCACCGGCAGCTCCAAACTGATATGACCGGCAAAGGTGGATTCGTATTTTCTGTCTTTCGGACGTAAAAGACGCCAAAGCAAGAACGGAAAGAACTTTATGTGAAAGTCCAGTGAAATAAAACGGGGATATTTGCTGCTCTCGTCCATTATCTATATGCTGATTAATTTTGTATGTGTAGCTCAGATCCCAAACCGGATTTGTAATATATTTATCATTGGTAAAGGGGCGCCTGACGATTTCGCGGCGTTTATCAGGCATTCCGGTTTAAAAGCGCTGAATAGAGTATTCCGAGGATGCCGCCTGCGGCATTCATGACCAGATCGCTCATGGTATCCCAGTAATCTATGCTCACATTACTGAAAGGACATGCCTCGCTTTCCAGCCCCAATAATCCCTGTCCGTCTTTGAGAAATATGGTTCCGCCGAACTCGATAAATTCACCCAACAGGGCAATCCCTATTGTCAGCAGGAAAATAATCAGGCAAATCCACTTTCGGCCAAGACTTATTCTGCCGGGCAATACGTTGTAAAGGATGATCGCCATTGCAAAAGAGACCGCGGCATGGGTGTAGATATCCCAGTTGATTCCAAAGAACTGCATTCCGTAGAATTCGAATCTTCCAAGCTCGTGCATGCTCATCCCGATCCCTATAAAAACGAAAGAAGCAGTATCAAATTTCAAATTATCATAATACAGGTAGAATGTTGTCAGGAAAAAGGCGGATAAGATGCTGTCAAAAACATAATGTCTCTGATGCAGGCTTAAAGAATAAATCACAACCGACACAAAGAACAGGATGAATGTCCAGTAAATGAAGGTTACACTCTTACTTCTCATTTTCAACTCCGCATAATATCACTCGATGTTCAAGTTTTTGGTTCCAGCATGCCCTCAACCTTAATCTTTGCCGCCAAGCTGCCCACAGTATATGCGGGAAGTTTGTTCTCCAACAGGGCAAGTTGATCCGGATGAAAAAAGAGACAATGATCTACCAGCAGACTCAGAATCAGGCTTCGGCTTGATCCTTCTTCGCCGGGCTGTTTGGTCAATTGCCCCCATCCTTCATTGGTCTTCCAGTCCTGAAAAAAAATCTCTACCAAAATTTTGGTAACGTTCAAAAGGTGGGTCAAAGGTTGATTTCGACGGTTTGAATATTAAT
>CAYVMK010000094.1:0-7273 GCA_964452445.1 uncultured Desulfonema sp.
ATATGGATTGGTTTCCATACTTGTACGCCATGGTATATGGGTGTTTCAAAAAAACACTTTTAATTAAGGAATGTCGCCTGCCTCGTTATATTATTATTTGGAATAAAGTTCCACTATAAGCTGTTCCTGGATAGGCATCGTGATATCTTCTCGGACAGGAAAGCTTTTTACTCTTCCTTTAAGATTTTCTTTTTCCAATTCAAGCCACTGTGGAACACCCCGTCGAACAACAGCTTCCAGCGATTCGCTTATTGCTTTTACATTCCGGCTGGTCTCATTCACCTCTATTATATCCCCTGCTTTTATCAGATATGACGGAATGTTGATTTTTTTGCCGTTAACACGGAAATGATTATGTTTTACAAAGTGACGTCCCTGGGAACGCGAACCGGTAAAACCAAGCCTGTAGATCACGTTATCAAGCCTTCTTTCCAGCAATATGAGGAGATTTGTTCCGGTGATATTCTTCTGCCGCTCGGCCCTTTCAAAAAAGAGATGAAACTGCTTTTCTGAAAGCCCGTACATGCGTTTTGTCTTTTGTTTTTCTCTCAGCTGGACCCCGTAATCGGATATTTTTCTCCCGCGCCGCTGGCCATGCTGTCCCGGTGAATAGCTTCGCCTGTCGAACGCGCATTTATCCGAATAACAGCGATCCCCTTTAAGAAACAATTTTATATTTTCCCGCCGGCATAGCCTGCATACTGCACCTGTATATCTTGCCAAATCTTCCTCCTTTTAATAGTTCAGGCTGTCAGACTGCAGGCTCTTAGTACCTTAGAAATAATTTTCCGCGCGTTTCTGCCCATCAAGGGGGTACTGAAAAGAGTGGCAGAAAATTATTTTGTGAAGGTACTTATCCCGTTTATCGGGGTTAGGCTTTTAGCTTTCACCTACAGCCTATCAGACTACAGCCTATCTTTATTATACCCTGCGTCTTTTCGGCGAACGGCAACCGTTATGCGGAATAGGCGTTACATCCTTTATGATTATAATATTAAAGCCTGCTGCCTGAAGCGAGCGAAGAGCCGATTCCCTTCCCGGCCCGGGCCCCTTGACAAATACTTCAACATTCTTCATTCCATGTTCCATTGCTTTCTTTGCGGCATCTTCCGCAGCAAGCTGGGCCGCAAAAGGAGTGCTTTTTCTCGATCCCTTAAAGCCCTGGACACCGGCGCTCGACCATCCTATGACGTTCCCCGCAGGATCCGTAATAGAGACTATTGTATTGTTGAAAGTGGAGTAAATATGGACCACTCCATTGGTAATGTTCTTTTTCTCTTTCTTTTTTGTTCGGGTTTTTTTCGCCATTTATAAAGCCCCTGTATATTATTTTGCTACTTTTTTGTTACGGCCTTTTTCTTCACAGTTGAGCGTTTCGGTCCCTTTCGCGTCCGGGAATTCGTTTTTGTCCTCTGACCTCTCACAGGAAGCGATTTTCTATGGCGAAGGCCCCGGTAACATCCAAGATCCATGAGCCTCTTGATGTTCATTGAAACATCCGTACGGAGTTCGCCTTCAACTTTGTGTTCGGTATCAATAATCTTGCGGATATTGTTGACCTCTGTCTCCGACAACTTGTCTACCTTAGTATCCGGATTAATATTAAGCTTTGAGAGTATCGATCTTGATACTGCTTTTCCAATTCCGTAAATATACGTCAGGCCGATTTCAACTCTCTTATTCTTGGGTAGATCTACTCCTGCAATTCTTGCCAAAGCTTATCCTCCTCTATCCTTGCCGCTGCTTGTGTCTTTTATTCTCGCAGATTACTCTAATAACGCCTTTTCTGCGGACAATTTTGCACTTGCTGCATATTTTTTTAACTGATGCCCTGACTTTCATATACCATGCTCCTCACCCCGATAAACGGAACTATTTTCTGTACTCCCTCGAGAGGGAGAAAACGCGGAAAATAATTTCTAACTTACTAATATATCCCGGACTGCGCCTTTTATTTTGTTCTGTATGTAATTCTGCCGCGCGTCAGATCATAAGGCGACAGCTCAACAGTAACTTTGTCCCCGGGAAGAATCTTTATAAAATGCATGCGCATCTTCCCTGAAATGTGCGCAAGCACCTGGTGTTTGTTTTCAAGCTCGACCCTGAACATCGCATTCGGCAGCGTCTCAAGCACTGTTCCTTCAACCTTGATTGCTTCCTCTTTCGCCATAGTTCAGCCCCCGTTTCTTTCGCTTAAAATAACCGGACCATTTTCTGTAACGGCCACCGTATGTTCAAAATGCGCGGAGAGACCGCCATCCTTTGTTATCGCCGTCCATCCGTCTTCAAGAATCTCGACTTCATATCCCTTTTCATTAACCATCGGCTCAAGGGCAAGCGTCATGCCGGGCTTTAATACGGCGCCCATGCCCTGTTTCCCGAAATTCGGAATCTGCGGATCTTCATGAAGGCTGCTCCCGATTCCATGTCCGACAAATACACGAACGACCGAATACCCGGCAGCCTCAACATAAGATTGTACGGCATACGATATATCCGAAAGCCTTCCTTTCGGCACTGCTTTTTCAATCCCTTTATAAAGAGCTTCTTTTGTTATCCGTGTAAGCCTCATTGCAGTTCCGGATATTTTTCCGACAGGCACCGTTATGGCGGCATCGCCGTAATATCCGTCAAACAACACCCCGAAATCGAGGCTTATAATATCACCTTCAACAAGCTGCTTTTTTGAAGGCAAACCGTGAACCACAACGTTATTCACTGAGGCACACAGCGAATACGGATATCCTTTATATCCCTTGAATGCGGGTTTTGCATTTTTCTCGGATGCCAGTTTTTCAGCAACATCGTTCAAATATAAAGTGTCTATACCAGGCTTGATTTCGTCTTCAAGCCTGCGGAGAATATCCGCGACAATCCTGTTGCTTACCCTTAACTTTTCGATTTCTTTAGGCGATTTTAAAATCACCATGCTAGAATCGCCCTTTGACCCTGGCGCCGCCCTTTTTCAGAAAACCTTCATAATGGCGGGAAATCATATGTGACTCTATCTGTGAAATCGTATCTATAGCAACCCCCACCACTATCAGGAGGGCGGTTCCGCCGAAATAAAATGGAATATTAACCTGGGTTATCAGCACCGACGGAAGCACACATATGCATGAAATGTAGATGGCGCCTCCCAGGGTAATGCGTGTAAGCACCCTGTCTATATGATCGGCGGTTCGTTTTCCTGGTCTTATCCCCGGAATATACCCGCCGTGTTTTTTCATATTTTCAGACACATCAACCGGATTGAATGTAACAGCCGTATAAAAATAGCAGAAGAAAAAGATCAATCCCACGAAGAGCAGTTCATAAATTACACCGCCCGGTGTCAGCGCTTTCGCAAAATTCTGCATCCATTCAATTTTTATGAAGCTTGCAATGGTTGCAGGAAACATCATGATGGAAGATGCGAAAATAGGAGGAATAACCCCGGATGTATTTATTTTAAGCGGAAGATATGTGCTCTGGCCTCCGTACATTTTCCTGCCTATGATCCTTTTTGCGTATTGAACCGGAATACGCCTCTGTCCCTGCTCGACAAATATGATTACTCCGACAACGCCGACCATAAGAACGAGGAGAATAACAACAAAAAATATATTCATTTCGCCCGTTGAAACAAGCTTGAATGTGTTGGCTATGGCGTTCGGCATCCGGCATACAATTCCCGCAAATATAATAAGGGATATTCCGTTTCCGATTCCGCGTTCGGTAATTTGCTCCCCAAGCCACATAATAAATGCCGTTCCGGCTGTAAGGGTAATAACGGTCATGAGCCTGAATCCCCAGCCCGGAAATATAACAACGGGCGCCCCTCCGGGAGAAGCCATGCTTTCAAGGCCGATGCTGATGCCGAACCCCTGTATTATGCTCAGCAGCACGGTGCCGTACCTTGTGTACTGGATAATCTTTTTCCGTCCCTGCTCTCCTTCTTTTGACAGGCGCTCAAGATGCGGAATAACAACCGTCAGCAGCTGCAATATAATTGATGAACTGATATACGGCATTATACCGAGCGCAAATACCGACAGTTTTTCAAATGCGCCGCCCGAAAACATGTCGAAAAGACCGAGCAGGGTTCCTTTCGCCTTGGCAAAAAATGACGCGAGAGCAATACTGTCAATACCGGGCACAGGAACATGAACTCCGATGCGGTAAACAATAAGCAATGCCAGAGTCATCAATACTCGTTTTTTCAGTTCAGGTATTTTAAATATATTCTGGAAACCGCTCCCGACCATTTATATAACCTCTACTTTGCCGCCGGCTTTTTCTATCTTTTCCTTTGCTCTGCTGCTGGCGCCGCTGACTTTTACCGTCAGGGGGAAATTGATGTCGCCCTGTGCAAGAAGTTTTATCCCGTCCCTTCTTCCCTTTATTATTCCCGAGCGCACCAGAACAGCTTCATCAACTGTGGAGCCACTTTCAAATTTTAAAAGATCACGGATATTGACGACTGCAAACTCTTTTTTGAATATATTCGTAAAGCCTACCTTGGGAAGGCGCCTTTGAATCGGCATTTGCCCGCCTTCGAATCCGGGCCTGACTCCTCCGCCTGAACGCGCCTTATGCCCCTTATGACCCTTACCTGAAGTCTTGCCGGTACCGGATCCGGGCCCGCGCCCTAAGCGTTTGCGCGAACTTTTTGATCCCCTGGACGGCGATAATTCATTTAATTTCATCAATCTTCTCCTCAGCCTTCACCAAATGCGATACCTTGCTGATCATACCCCTGACCGAAGGAGTATCATTGAGCTCAACTGTTCTATTAAGCTTTGTCAGGCCCATACCGCGCAACACCTTCCGGTGTTTTTCAGGCCGTGCGATCATGCTTTTAACAAGTGTGACTTTCAGTATTCCCGACATATATCATCTTCCCCGTTAGGAGCCGTTACCTTCCGGACCATTTTATTACGGCTCTTTATGCCGTTCTCGCCATTTAAATGGCACAGTTATTTTTTTACAACGGCTTACAGTTCTTCAGCGGTTTTTCCCCGCCTTTCGGCCACCTGCTCGCGGCTCTGCAATTTTTTCAACCCGGTAATCGTTGCCTTGACGACATTATGAGGATTATGAGATCCCATGCACTTCGTAAGGACATTCTGGACACCAACAGCTTCAAGCACCGCCCTGACCGCTCCGCCTGCAATCAACCCGGTGCCTTTAGATGCGGGCTTTAACAGCACCCTGCCTGCTCCAAATTTACCTATAACCTCGAAAGGAATTGTTCCCTCCGTAAGAGGAACGCGTATCATATTCTTTTTTGCCTGGTCCACGCCTTTTCGGATGGCTTCCGGGACTTCTCCCGCCTTTCCAAGGCCGAATCCGACACTCCCTTTACCGTCGCCTACAACAACTATGGCGCTGAAACTGAACCTGCGGCCACCCTTTACGACTTTTGCCACCCGGTTAATGTGAACCACTTTATCGATCAACTGGTTTTCGCCTGCATCCTTTTTGAACAAGGGCCTGCCTCCTTCACTAATAATAAAAGACTAGAAATCCAAACCGGCTTCACGCGCGCCATCCGATACCGCCTTGATGCGGCCGTGATACAAAAACCCGTTACGGTCAAAAACAACCTTTTTATACCCTTTTTCAATCGCACGCGCAGCTATTACCTTTCCAACCAGGCTTGCAGTGACTGTTTTCTTTTCCCCGCCGGACTGCCCCGCAACAGCCTTTTCAGCGCTTGATGCAGAAACAAGAGTATTACCGCTCGTATCGTCTATTATCTGGGCATAAATGTGTTTCGCGCTTCTAAAGACACACAACCGGGGACGCGCCTGTGTTCCGGAAAGTTTTTTCCTGATTCTTTTTTTTCTCTTCAACCGTGCCTGTACTTTAATATCTGGGGACCCCATATTTATTATTTCCTTGTTTTAACGATTATGAGATCGAAAGATTTATTTCTTTCATCATCAAACCGCAAACCGCCGATTATTTCGTACCCGTCTTTCCTGCCTTCTTCTGAATACGCTCTTCGGAATATTTTATACCTTTTCCCTTGTATGGTTCGGGTGGTTTTAATCTCCTTATCGAAGCGGCAGCCAGCCCCAGCTTTTCCTTATCAATCCCGGAAAGCTTAACAACCGTACTCTTCTCAACAGCCGCACTGATGCCGTCGGGAAGATCAAAAACAACCGGATGCGAAAAACCGAGATTAAAGACTATGCTTTTACCTTTCAGCTCCGCACGGTACCCGATGCCGTTTATTTCAAGAATCCGCTCAAACCCCTTGTTGACGCCGGTTATCATATTGTTGACAAGGCTTCTTGTAAGACCTTGCAAAGCCCTTCCTGACCTGTCATCCGACAGGGTCGACACATTAACAAAGCCGCCTTCAATCTTTAAATCTATGTCCGGATGAATCATACGGGTTAGAGAGCCTTTTTCCCCCACAACGGTTATTGCTTTATCCCTGTATGATATCTTGGTTTTATCGGGAACCTGAATCGGTTTTTTTCCTACACGAGACATCTGTTACTCCTCTTTTCTTACCAAACCTTGCAAAGGACTTCGCCTCCCAGTTTTTCCTTGGCAGCCCTCTTATCCGTCATTACGCCTTTTGAAGTGGATAAAACAGCAAGGCCCATGCCGCTGAATATCGGTTTCAACTCATTGCTTTTCACATATGTTCTTCGACCAGGTTTGCTGATTCTTTCTATGCCGAAAATAGCGCTGTTCCGGTCTTGACCGTACTTAAGGTATATCCGCAAAATCCCCTGCTTGTTGTCTTTTAAGGATTTATAATTCTTTATAAATCCTTCATTCTTCAGAACCTTTGCCACCTCGGTTTTCAACCTGGACCCTGGAATATCAACGCTGTTTAATTTTGCCTTTCCGGCATTCCTTATGCGGGTCAACATGTCCGCTATTGGATCACTCATTGCCATTCTTTTCTCCGATCTTTATAACCGTATCAAATAAGTTATAAACAAAAAACAAATCCATAAAAAATAATTATTTACCAGCTGGATTTAATAACCCCGGGGAGTTTGCCCGCTGAGGCAAGATTTCTGAAACAAATACGGCAAATTCCAAATTTTCTGATAAAGGCCCGCGGCCTTCCGCAAATAGGGCACCTGTTATATGCCCTTACACTGAATTTAGGTTTACCAATAGCCTTATTTCTAAGCGCCTGCTTCGCCAAATCATCCTCCTTATAAACTTTTTACCCGGGATATCAAACAGTCTGTTCAAAAACCTGTATTAGGAGCCGTTACAAAATAACAATTACATTTCTGACCATTTTGTTACGGCTCCT
>CAYVMK010000095.1:0-6833 GCA_964452445.1 uncultured Desulfonema sp.
CGTCAGTAAGAAGCTTACGGCATACGCTGCTTCTATTCTGGATTCTGGCTCCTGAGTAGTTACACTTATTTTTATGCTTGACATTTCATTAAATTATTATTTATGATCAGTTTATGAAATATAATGAGCTGAGCGCCGCCATAAAGAGCCCTATCTTTTCCCGGAATGACCTTGCATTGTCGGGGCATAAGGTCCTCGACTATCAGCTCAGCCTCTGGGTGAAAAAGGGTTATCTAATCCGCTTGAAAAACGGCATTTATGCCTTCAGCCGGGAAAAAGAGAAGCTACGGGGTGAGGGCATCGCCTTTCTGCTCTGTCAGCCCAGTTATCTCAGCCTGGAGAGCGCTCTCGCGTGGTACGGCTTCATCCCGGAGATCGTGTACGCCTATACCAGCGTCACGGCCAGGATCACTCGAACCTTCGAGAACGCCTGCGGCCGCTTCATCTACAGGCATGTGAAAAGCGAGCTTTTCTGGGGCTACGTTGAGATGAAAACGGATCACGGTCCGTACCTCCTGGCTGAACCGGAAAAGGCCCTGCTGGATTACATCTATCTCAACCTGGCCCGGATCAACAACGAGGACGATTTCGAGAATATCCGCCTCAACGAAGAACAGATGGGAAAGACCCTCAATAAGGATAAATTCATGATATATCTGAAGGCGTTTGGCGGGAAGAAAATGGAAAAGTGGGCGCTGCGATGCTTACCGTAGAACAGCTTTCCGGCCATTTCCCGCTGACGTTGCGGCAGAGAAATCCCCGTGGAATACTGGTGGAATATCTCCAGTACGAATTGCTCGATTCGCTGTTCAAGAATTCCGCAGCCGCGGCGTTGAGTTTCATCGGCGGTACTGCAATCAGAATCCTGTACAACAGCCATCGTTTTTCGGAGGACCTGGATTTCGACAACTTCGGACTGTCTTTCGCGCAGTTCGAGGAGCTGCTGAGGACGGCCTGCCGGGATATGGAATACAAGGGTTTCCTGATCGAATACCGGATTATCGAAAAGGGAGCATACCATTGTTATATCCGGTTCCCGGAGATCCTTCATCAATCGGGGCTGACCCCGGATGCGGGACGGAAGATACTGATCCGCATCGACAGCGAGGCGAAGGAAAGACTCTACGAGCCGGAGAAAGTTTTCTTGAACAAATTTACCATTTACCGGCAGATCCTGGCGGCGCCGGCCTGGATACTCCTGGCCCAGAAGATGATGACCATCCTGTATCGAAAGCCGGAAAAAGGGCGCGATATTTATGATGTTTCTTTCCTGATGGGTTTTGCCGTTTCCGATTTTGTTTACATTGAAAAAACTCTTGGTATGAATCAGGCGGAATTTCTCCGCCGCTTTAATGAAAGGCTCGGAGAACTGGATCTGAATTCTCTGGCCCGTGATGTAGAGCCGTTCCTCTTCGCATCGGAACATCAGGAGCGTGTCACCACCTTCCGTGATTATTGGCTCAAGAAACAGGAGGGAGGTTCAAAACCTTAACAGATTCCGGAGGAATGACATTTTTATAATTTTTTAAAAAATATCAGTAAGGAGAATGCGGAAATTTATCAAACATCAAAATCCGAAACCCAAAACGCAACACAGTTTCCCCCTGTTATAGAGTTTGGGCGTATGAACGAAGTTGCTGAAAAACAATATTCCGGGAGTTGCGCAAAGGTCTCGTCTCGTGTTCTCATCACCGGAGCAGACGGCTTTGTCGGAAAGGCGCTTTGCGCGGAAATGGTTTCCAGGGGTTGGAAAGTCCGCGCCTCCATCCGGTCACTGGAAAAAATAAAGAGCCTTCCCCAAGAAATTCAAATCATAGAAACAGGCTCGATCGGTCCTGACACGGAATGGACACATGCCCTCGATGCGGAAAAAAAATTAAAAGAGATAGCCCGCGAAACCGGTATGGAAACGGTAATTATCAGAGCCCCAATGGTTTATGGCCCGGAAGTAAAAGCCAATTTCTTGAAGTTGTTAAAGGCGGTTGACAGGGGAATCCCAATGCCTCTTACCGGTATAAAGAATAAAAGGAGCATGAATTTATCTTGGGAATCTTGTTGATGTCATTATGATGTGCTTGACACATCCTGAAGCAGGACAAAAAACATACCTCGTAAGCGACGGCGAAGATGTATCCACACCGGAGCTTATCAGGCAAATCGCAGAAGCGCTCGGAAAACCTGCAAGGTTATTTTCTCTGCCACTGTTTATGCTGCGCCTTGCGGGTATAATAACTGGAAAATCAAAGGAGATTGAAAGGCTGACCGGCTCTCTTGCTGTTGATTCCTCAAGGATCAGGAAAGAACTGAGATGGAATCCTCCTTTTACATTTACTCAGGGATTAAAACAAACTGCGGAGTTGTATAAAGTCAGGCATTCGAGTGCATGGTTTTGAGTGTTAAATTTCTGGTTGATTTTTCTCTTTCCGCTGTGTTACACGTAAGCAACGTGTAAAAAAGAGGAGGTTTTGCCTTGAAACAAAATATTACCATTAGTCTTGATAAGGATCTGATCCAGGCAGGCAAAGTGATTGCGGCACAGAGAGGGACGTCGCTGAATCGGATGTTGCGCATGGAACTGGCAAGAATCATCCGGAACGTGAGGCAATACGATATGGCGAAACAGAAGGCCATCGCTGCAATGCGCGCTGGCTTTCATTCCGGTATGGATCGCTACCCTTCAAGGGATGAGCTTCATGAGAGATAAAATATTTGTGGATACCAATATCCTCGTTTATGCACACGACTTGAGTGCCGGAAATCGCCATGCCAGGGCCTCTGCTATCATTGAAAGCCTGTGGGAAGAGGAAGCGGGGGTTATCAGCATACAGGTCCTTCAGGAATTTTATGTCACCGTCACGCACAAAATCAAAAGTCCGTTGAAGCCGGCCGAAACACGGGAGATCATTCAAAATTACCTCTCTTGGCCCGTGCAGGTCAATGATCCGGAGACGACGATCCGGGCTTCTGAAATCGGAGAAAAAAACAATCTCTCTTTTTGGGACGCGCTGATTATTGCCGCTGCCATCCGGCTTCAAGCGGAAAAAATTATCACGGAAGACCTGAATCACGGGCAGATCATCGAAGGTATCCTGGTTGAAAATCCGTTTTTAAAATAGGGGTCCGAGTGTTGTTTAAGCCTTTCATGCTGCCGGGTTGTTCTATCCGCACCCTGTCAATCGATCCCCTTCACGCATTCTCAGGCAAATGGGAGAAGCGCTGCGCCTTGCGGGCATAATAACCGGAAAATCACAGGAAATATGGCGCGAATGATGTAAGTTTAGATCTTTATAACTATTCAGCCGCAGATTTACACAGATGAACGCAGAAGGTTTTTAGACAGGATTGACAGGATGGAAAGGCGCACAGCTTCAAGGATAAAAGCGCCGTGGTCCGTGAGGCATTGAACCGGTTAAGGGAAGAATTGGAATCGCAGAAATTAAAGGAATCAGCCGATTTATATGCTGAAACTTATGTGGAGGATTCTGATCTCAAGGTATTGACAGACTCTGCGGCTCAGGGCTGGCCTGAATGAAAAGATTATTCGATTTGAAAATTGCGGTATTGCTGCTGATTCTTTTATCGATTCCCATGCTTGTCATTTCAATTCTGATAAAATTGACCTCAAGGGGGCCTGTGTTGTACTGGTCGGACAGGGTGGGACGGAATAATGCCATTTTCAGGATGCCGAAATTCAGGTCAATGAGAACGGATACGCCGCCTGTGGCAACTCATCTGCTGGCGAATCCGGATCGATATGTAACGACAATCGGCAAATGGATCCGGAAAACCAGCCTTGATGAACTGCCCCAGATATTCAGCGTGCTTAAAGGAGATATGAGTCTTGTCGGACCAAGACCGGCCCTTTTCAACCAGGATGATCTTGTTGCGCTGCGGACATCAAAAGGTATTCACGCTCTTGTTCCGGGAATAACAGGATGGGCGCAGATAAACGGGCGGGACGAACTTCCGATTCCAGTCAAGGTCGATTATGACCTCTATTATCTGCAGAATCGGTCCTTCATATTCGACCTCAAAATACTATTACTGACTTTATCCAACGTTTTGGCGGGAAAAGGGGTTACGCACTGATGTTTTTATTGAAGAAAATTGCAGGGCTCCTTCTATCGCCCCTGACGGTTTGTATCGTAATGCTTGTTTCGGGCCTGTTTTTGCTTCTATTTACAAGACGGCAAAGAACCGGAAAATTCACGGTTATCCTGGGTGTTGTTTTTCTCCTGTTAATGAGTTACGATACATTGCCGGACAGAGCGCTCGGAACCCTTGAACGTAGATATCCGCCTCTTACGAAGATTGACTCGATATCCGATGTAAAATGGATTGTAGTGCTTGGCGGAGGTCATGTAACAGATCCGAATCTGCCTGTGGCAAGCAGGATTTCAGGAGAGTCGTTATCAAGACTTATTGAAGGAGTCATCATACATAAAAGATTGCCTCAAAGCAGAATGGTTCTGTCAGGCGGCAATATATTCGATCCTGTTCCTGAATCAAAAAGCATGGCGGATTTTGCAATTATGCTCGGAATTGATAAAAATGCTATTAAAGAAGAACCTGCAGGTCTTGACACTGAAGATCAGGCAATATTAATAAAAAAAATAGTCGGAAAGGACAAATTTATCCTGGTTACTTCAGCATTCCATATGCCCCGCTCAATGGCTCTTTTTCAAAAACAGGGAATACATCCGATACCGGCGCCGTCCGGCTATCGTGTTAAAAACAGAAACGAAATCGATCCTTCCATGTTTTTCCCTGATTCGGGAGGGATTGAAAAAATGGAATTTGCCGTTCATGAATATCTCGGCATGCTCTGGGCCGAATTAAGAGGACGGATATAATGAAATTCAGACCTCTATACAGCAAATTGTTAATCGTTCTCGGAATTGATATCGCCCTTATCACAGCTTCGATATGCGGCGCCTATCTTGTCCGTTTTGAATTCTCCATTCCTTCACAATATATTGTTTTACTGTATAAAGTACTTCCCGTAATAATACTTGTCAAAATAATATCCTTCTATTTATTCGATCTTTACCGCGGTATGTGGAGATACACCAGCATCGCGGATTTATTCAATATTATAAAGGCTTCTGCCTTAAGCAGCTTTCTGGTTATCTCTTTTATTCTCTTTATGACAAGGTTTGAAGGCTTTTCCCGCTCCATTTTCATAATCGACTGGTGCTTTACCGTCTTATTGATTACCGGATATCGTGTAGCAATACGGCTTTATTATGAGCAGTTAAGCGGAGAAGGTTCCCTGCTGAATGCCATGAGTAATCTGATCGGATTTTTGACCGGGAAACAATCTGATGGGAAAAGAATACTTATTATAGGGGCAGGTGACTGCGGAGAGAAAATCTGCAGGGAGATTTTAAACAATTATAAACTGCGGCACAACATAGTCGGATTTATCGATGATGATCCGGAAAAACTGGGAAAAAAAATTCACGGCATTCCTGTCCTCGGTTTTATTGAAGAGATAAAAAAGGTCTCGCAGAAAACAAGGGCCGATGAAGTTCTGATCGCCATACCCTCTGCAAGCTCAGATGAAATGCGCAAAATCATTGAAACATGTAAGGGTTGCGGCATTACATTTAAAATTATTCCCGGATACGGCGAGCTTATCGACGGAAAAGTGACGATTAATTCAATAAGGGAAGTGGCCTATCATGATCTACTGGGACGTGAAGTGATTAAACTGGACGCCGAAAGGATCGGGGGATATTTAAAAGGGAAGAGAGTCCTTGTAACGGGAGCAGGGGGCTCCATCGGTTCTGAACTTTGCCGGCAGATATGCAGATTCAAACCTGAAAGCATTATTTTATACGAGAGAGCCGAAAGCCCCCTCTATGAAATTGAACTCGATATCAGACAAAGCTTTCCCGGCATAAAAGGCGTTTCTCTTCTTGCCGATGTAAGAGACGCCATTCAGCTTGAAAAAACCTTTATAAAATACCAGCCTCAGGTCGTCTTCCATGCCGCTGCATATAAGCATGTGCCGATGCTGGAACTCCAGCCGTGGAAGGCTATTGAAAACAACATCCAGGGGACACAAAATCTGGTAAATGTATCAAAAAAACATGACATCGAACGCTTTGTTTTTGTTTCAACCGATAAGGCGGTCCGGCCGACAAATGTCATGGGCGCTTCAAAACGCGTCGCGGAGATGCTTGTACAAAACCAGAACGGATGCGGCGTTTTGCAAACCCGGTTCATGATAGTCCGGTTTGGGAATGTCATAGGAAGTGTCGGCAGTGTTGTCCCTCTGTTTAAAAAACAGATTGAACGGGGAGGGCCGGTAACAGTTACGCATCCCGATGTAACAAGGTATTTCATGACTATTCCCGAAGCATGCCAGCTCATTCTCCAGGCAGGCGCAATGGGAAGCGGCGGCGAGATATTTCTTTTTGACATGGGAACGCCGATTAAAATCATTGATATGGCAAGAGACCTTATCCGGTTATCCGGATTTGTGCCTGACGAAGATATCAAAATAGAATATGTTGGATTGCGACCGGGTGAAAAACTTTATGAAGAGCTTATAACAGAGGGCGAGGGGATAGTTCCGACCAGTCATGAAAAGATAATGACATTAAAGGGGCCGGACTGCAGTTTGGATATTTTAAACGGCAATATAGAAGAATTAACCCGGCTCGCTGAAGATCAGAATTATAATAAAATTAAACAAATGCTGAAAAAAATCGTCCCGGAATATATGCCTGCGGCGATAAGAGTGAAAAGGCTCAAAGGCACAGAGGAGCAAAGTGAATTCTTCTATATTGCCGTTTAAAACACCAACCCCAAACACACCCAACACA
>CAYVMK010000095.1:6843-7247 GCA_964452445.1 uncultured Desulfonema sp.
TGTGTTGGGTGTGTTTGGTTGGTTGTGTAGAAGACTTAAGGCTGAAGACTGAAGGTTGAAAAAACAATAAGATGACGAATATAACAAAAAAAATCGAAGAGCTTTTGAATAAGGGAGTGGTTATTCCCGACCCGAATAATGTCTATATCGATGATGAGGTTGACACAGGCAGAATATCGGGAAATGGGGTGATAATCTACCCGGGCTGCAAAATATACGGAAGCTTGGTTCTTATTCTTGAAAAAGTGAAAATAGGTTATGAAGGACCTGTCACACTTGAGAATTGCCAGGTTGGACCTGAAGTTAATTTGAAGAGCGGTTTCTTTAAAGAAGCTGTTTTTCTCAAAGACGCAAGTCTGGGCGCCGGTTCCCATGTGAGAGAAGGAACGATTCTTGAAGAAGAG
>CAYVMK010000096.1:0-7161 GCA_964452445.1 uncultured Desulfonema sp.
GTTTCTTGTTATTTTTATTTCCATGCCCGTACGTAAAGATCCATCCCTGTATCCTTCCGTATAAAGTAAACCTGTAACTCCACCTATTTATCCGTCCCGGCTTTTTGTCCCTTGATTTCAAATCCGTCCATACCGGCGCAACCGGACAACAATGCGAGACTTATCAGTAAAATCGCGGAAAAGTTTTTTTACAAACATTCTGTTATAGTTCACCCTTTTATGAATAGAATTATATTTATTATTTTTACACTCATATACTTTTATTATCAAGTGTAAAAAGACTCAAAATATTTGTATCAAAATTCACAATTATGATACAAATAAATGGTATATTATTCAATATGCTGAACCCCGGTAAACGGGATAAGTAAGTTTACGGGATTATTTCCTGCCAGAAAAACGCAGGAAATAATCTCTAACTTACTAAAAGATTTGAAGTGCGATACAAAAATATGCTATCAATCCGACATAATATTCCACACTGTTCATCCGGGAGGCAAGAGATCATGAAATCAGGTTCAAATTACATTTCAGACGGAACATTTCGGTTGAAGTTAATTGCATTTTTAACCCTTTTTATTCTTTTCCTGCCGGCTTTTTCCTCGAGCATTGAAGACGACAGGTTCTCCCCTTTTATTGAAAAATATCCGGACGGAAGGATTGACTGGAAGACCGGAATTATTTACGGGGTTGGAAGAGGTTATCTCCACCTTAACAATGATTCCGAAACATCCGCCCGCAGAGCAGCCCATGTTATAGCCGCCGGGAACATTCTGAAGGTTGCGGCAGGAGTCCGCCTTGATGACCGGCGCACACTTGAGACGCTCGGAAAAGACCGGGTAGTCATTGAGCTGAAAGCTCTCGTTCGGTACAAGGCACACAAAACGGAATTCATAAAAGATGACAAGCAACCTTATTACGAGGTCACATTGAGCGCGCCTCTTACGGGAGTCGAAGGGCTGACTTCAATGCTTATAACAAAGTTAAAAACAGCACCCCTTGACTGGATGAACCTCCCGAAACCCTCCGGGGAAGCCGTCACAGATGATGAAGAAAAACCGTGGCTTGTGCTGGATGCCCGTGACCTTTCAAAAGAAAACCGTGTAAAACCCGCTATTTTTCCGAAAATATTAAGCGAAACCGGTGAAATCATTTACGAATCCGGGAATGTGGACGAAACCGCCATCATAACGAGAGGCATGGCAAGATATGTTGTTTCGGAAGAGCCTAAGGAAGGCATTGTTTCTCAAAAGGATTCTGTTGAGCAGATACTTGAACGAGCCGGATTCATAATATCAACGGGTGAAGCTGTTGCGGGAGAGCCTGAAAAGAGAGCGAAACGGAAAAACTACATTGTAAAAGATGTCAGGCAGTCCCAGGGTTTAATGAACACCAATCTTCTTATCAGCGCCGCAGATACTCAGGATCTCAAATCGGAAGATGCTTCAAGCCGCATACTGAAGCAATGCAGGGTTATAGTCATAGTGTCAAGCCCGATCGGCGGAATAGAGGGAAGAATACCAAGATTTTTGGCAAAAATACCAGATGATATCCGCTAAGCGCCTTTACCGCATCCAGGTAATATTTTCGATTCTTTTAACGGCCGTTTTAATATCCGGCGCCTGTGTATCATACAAGTACGGCCTTTTAAAAAGAAGCGACAACTATCTTTATGATCTTCACATAAAATGGCGCGGCAAGGGGGAGGTTTCCGGCAGGATAGTTCTTGTCCTGATGGATGAAAAAAGCGCGAGAGAACTGAAGAGACACAGAGAGACCTGGTCGAGACATCAGCTTGCTGAAGCCATCTACAATCTCACGAAGGCCGGCGCCGAAATAATCGGTCTCGACATGGTGCTCTCCTCTCCAGATCCTGACCCGAAAGACGACATATCGCTTGCAGAAGCGATCAACGACTGCAATAATGTGGTGCTTGCCAGGGTTTCGGCCTCCCCCGCTGGCGAAATTCTTCCCCTTCAAATGTTCGGGGACGGCATGATAGGCGACGGGTTCATCGACGTTCCCCTTGATGAGGATGAAATCCTGCGAAAAATCCGCTTTTTAAACGCAAAACCACTACCCGACGGGAATCTACAATTATCTCCTTCCTTCTCCCTGGAACTTGCGAGATCTTTTTTAAACTTAGACTTCAACCTTGATTTTTCCCGCAGGGATTTTTTTGAAGTGGGTTCGGAAGACGGGAAGAAACTGCGCCTCCCCTATCCCGAACTCCTGATCAACTACAAGGGTGACTACACTTTATTCGAACGGATATCGTATGCAGATGCGGTTTTGAACCGTTTTCCGTCGGACAAAGTGAAAGGCAAAATCATATTGATCGGCAGCAGCCTTGCAACCCAGAAGGATTTCTTCAGCACTCCCTTTACAAGATTTTTCAGTCCTGTTCGTGAATACGAAGAAAAATTCGGATCCGTCGTTGAAGATATCCTCGGAGGAAAGGATCCCGGAGTATCCTGTCACGCGTATGCCCTTGAAACGATACTCAGCGGGGAGTTCATTAAAAAGATGTCTGAAAACAGGGGGCTGCTTTTTACAGTAATTACAGGACTGGCATGCCTCGTTTTTTACATCCCGGCCATAGGATTCGCTGGAGAAGTCATTATCTTTTGCGCAGCCGTTGCTTTTGTCGCTTTCTTTTCCCACCTCATCTTTTTAAAGAGGCTTGTCTGGATCGATATCTCTCCTTTCATCGGGATTGTTATCCTCCAGTTTGTAGCAGGAATAATGGCGCAAAAGCACTTTGACAAAAAGAAAACCGACTTTGTAACCGGACTCTTCGGGCACTATGTTTCACCCGGAGTTGTTGATAATCTCATAAAGGGCGATATTGAAACGACTCTCAAGGGCCATGCGCAGGAGGTATCGATTCTATTTTCGGATTTAAGGGGTTTTACAACCCTGTCCGAGGAGCTTGGAGCAAAAGACACGAGCCGCTTGCTGAACACTTACTTCGACGCCATGATCCCGGTTGTTTTCAAATACGGAGGAACCCTTGATAAGCTCATGGGCGATGCGATAATGGCCTTTTTCGGAGCTCCGGTATATTTTTCCGACCATTCCGTGAAGGCGGCGGAAGCATCTCTCGACATGCTCGCTGCATTGAAAAAACTTCGACTTTCAGATGTCAGGGGACTGGACAGGCTGAATCTCGGAATCGGCCTCAATACCGGCACAGTAACCATAGGGAATCTCGGCAGCCATGAGTTCATGGATTATACGATCATAGGAGATGCGGTCAACCTGGCATCACGTCTTGAAGGTTTGAACAAGGTTTACGGCACAAACATCATAGCAGGCGAATCCGCCATATCCGGCTTGAGAAGTAATTTCCTGCTCAGGGAACTTGATATTGTGAGAGTAAAAGGCAAGGAGAATTTCGTCACTATATTTGAGGTGGCAGGTTATGTCGAAAATGCCGATACACGGATCGTCGAATCACTGAATATATTTCATGAAGGGCTTTGTTCATACAGAAGCAGAAAATGGGAAAGAGCGGAAGAACTATTCAGGAAAACACTTGAACTTAATCCGTCTGACGGGCCCTCCGGACTCTATCTGAAAAGAATCGAAAAATTCAGACTCTCCCCTCCTCCCGATGATTGGAACGGCGCAGCCGTATTTGAAAGCAAGTAAAACTTAAGTGGACAGGCAACTCCCGCTGCCTTACATTCAGATATTCCCCGTC
The DNA here is from genome assembly GCA_964452445.1 of uncultured Desulfonema sp. Taxonomy (GTDB): domain Bacteria; phylum Desulfobacterota; class Desulfobacteria; order Desulfobacterales; family RPRI01; genus RPRI01. The sequence goes on from CAYVMK010000096.1 coordinate 3,707, forward strand.
TTCATCCTTTCAATGCCGCAGTTAATTTATATAATGATGTGCGTTATACTTGCCCCTTCAATGCCGATGTCAGCTTATATATTGATGAATGTCCCCTATACTGTCCCCTTGCAAGGATCGCTGTCTCCAGTATAAAATATATACGGTCTCCTTTCTTTGATTATGGGTTATTGGAGTGGAAAACCTCTCATAATCAAAGTAGGGGGCCTTTTCAAACTATTTTTAAAGCGGCGGGATAGGCGAGGTGTCTTTTCAAATGCGCGGGGCAGCGGGATAAGCGGGCAATCTATCTCGGGTTATTTGAGTCGTAAATTTTCGGAGTTAGAAGCTAATCTCGTAACAAGTCAAAAAAACAAACTTAGCCACTGGCATACTGTTCTATTCCAAGCTCCTTCAGTTTTTCATTTGTCGGGCCGCCTGTAGCAATATCCCAGCCGACGGTTTTGAAAAATTCCCTGCGTATGGTTTCCATGTCCACTGTAACACCCTTAAGCGGTCCTCCGGAAAGAGGTATTGCGCCAAGAGCCCTGCCGCTGAGCTTGTGATCGGCAGGCATTATGCCTTCTCTCACGTTAAAGACCTTTCTGAGATTCAGTATGCGTTCCCCGGTCTTCAAATATTCATCGGCAGAAAGATTCCAGCCTGTAGCGGCATTCAAATATTCAACCAAAGGAAGAGAACTGGTTATAGCTCCAAACATGCACATGCCGGCGCAGCTTACAAGCTGCATGTAAAAACTTCCTGCTGCATACGCCTTAACCTTTTTTGAACTCCTGCCTTCCGCGCTCTTTATCATACGGCGCGCTTCGGGAAATTTCTTCTTTACTCCAAAAAGGCCGGCGTAAAGATAACATGAAATCGTGTGGCGTCCCGGTGTCGGCTCGCATTCATATGCAATTGCATATCCCGGATCAAGCCTCGAATCGTGCATCGGAAGCTCCTGCCCGCCCGCATGCATTGCAAATTGTTCCGATCCTTTTCCGATTCGCTCGGCGGCTTTTTTAACCCCGTCCGCAAGAATATCGCCGAATCCTTCCCTCTTTATCATCATCTCCGTAAGTTTTATTATCTCTTCCGTCTTTCCCCAGCCGAGTTTCAGCCCGCCCGTCGTTTTCTCATCAATTATCCCGTTTTCAAAGCACTCAATGGCAAATGCTACAGTTGCGCCTGTTGAAATCGTATCTATACCGGCCCGGTTGCACATTTCATTCAGTTCGATAATTGCATCAAGGTCGTCATTCAAAAGAAGACCTCCGAAAGCGCCCAGTGTCTCATATTCAGGCTTATGGCTGCTTGTTCCCTTAAAACGCCCTTTTTTCACATCTATTATTCCGCCGCACCCGAGAGGGCATGACTGACAGGCATATTTGCGCTTCTGGTATTTTAACACATTTTTATCCGAGTTTTTCTCAGCCTTTTCGATTGAATAATCCGTACAGCCGACGCCGCTCCAGTTTTTTATAGGCATATCGCCAGTCATAGCCGAATAGACCGTAAGGCCCGAAGTTCCGTATTTTTTATAAATCTCCCTTACAAGAGAAGGAGTGGCAGGAACTGAAACGCCGGTTTTTGCGATAATAATGCTCAAATAATTCATAAACTTCAAAGTCAATCTGTCTGCTATGTTTGATTTCTTGAAGTCTTTAATAAATTTTTTATTTATTTCCTTTACAGCTTCCGGATCGGCCGCCGGAACTTTTTTCTTTCCTCTTACCACAACCGCTTTCAGGTTTTTACTCCCCATCACTGCGCCAAGGCCTGACCTTGCTGCAATACGCCCGCTGTCTGTTGCAATCCCCGATATAAGGGATATCTTCTCCCCGCTCTCTCCAATCGAGGCTATCTGAACTTTATCATCATTCAGTTCATTTTTTATAAGTTCTTCCGTCTCTGTAATATCCTTCCCCCAGAGCAAAGAGGCATCTCTTATTTCAATTTTCCCATCGTCAATAAATATCCATACCGGTTTTTCCGATCTTCCGGTAAAAAAAACGGCGTCATATCCGGTTTTTTTCAGCTCCTGCGAAAAAAATCCGCCTGCATTTGCATCCCCCCACCCTCCTGTAAGGGGAGATTTTCCGACAACCATGAACCGGCCTGAAAAAAATGCGCCTGAGCCGGTAAGCAGCCCGGTGCAAAATCCCAGATGGCTTTCAGGCGAAAGCGGCGCTGTCCCGGGCTTCTGCCTTTCCATGATAACGGCAGCCCCAAGACCATACCCAGCAAGATATTTTCTGTAAAACGCCTCTCCCGGCTCAATTACCTCTGTTTTTTTACTTCCAAGGTCAACAATGCAATATTTCCCCGTATAACCTCCGCCCATATTCACCTCTTATATATAAAAATTTGTAATCCCTTGTATTAATTCACCGGAAATGATTGTATCTTCATTCATGTATCTTATTGTTTTTTCTTTTGAAAATCCAATAATTTTTTAATTTCACGGTCAAAGTCAGGAACATATTTTTTATCCTGCATTACACGATATTTTTCATATTCCTCTAAAGCAAGCTCTTCAGCAACTTCATGGCTGATTTTTCCGGCGTTCATCAGAATCTCGTGTTCGCTGAACTTCAAGAAAGCATTGAGTTTTTCCACCCAGTCTTTCATAGTCATTATCCGGCCGCGGGCAGCCTGCATTTCAGCATAATCTAAATACATATTTACTATTCTATTGAGATCCGTAAGCTCTTTTTTATCTAAATAATTTTTAGCAATAACTACATCACTTGGCATAATCTTGCCGTTTGGATATCTTCTCCATGATGTAAGCCCCATTTTATCTTTTTTACTATTCACACGGTTTTGAATAATCTCTGCCGCTGTCTTTCCGGTAATGGCAAAATGAAGTTTATTCTGTACTGTTGCAAAAAACTGCTTGGTTTCATATGCCTTTGGAGAATAATCTATGGCAGTAGCGTATATGTCCGTAATTTTTTGATACAACATGCGTTCGCTGGAGCGGATATCTTTAATTTCTTCATAAAGTTCATCGAAGTATCTGGCGCTGAAACGGGACCCGTATTTATACCGCTTGCTATCCAACACATAGCCTTTGTGGATATAGCTTTTGAGAATTTCTGTCGCCCATTGACGAAACTGGATACCTCTTTCAGAGTTGACACGGTAGCCGACGGCAATAATAGCTTCCAATGAATAAAATGAAGCGCTTCTTTTAACTTCTCTGTTGCCTTCCTGCTGAACTTGTAAGAAATCCTTACAAGTTGCGGTATAGGCGATTTCGCCGCTTGAATAGATATTTTTCAGATGAATGGTAATATTTTGCGGAGTCGTGCTGAAAAGCTCAGCCATTTTCTTCTGTGTTAGCCAGATATTTTCTTCAGCATATAAAACCTCAACATGCACCGAACCATCCGGTGATTGATAGAATACTATTTGATTGTCCGATAATTTTTTCATAGTTTGACACCACCAAACCAAACACACCCAACACA
>CAYVMK010000097.1:0-7153 GCA_964452445.1 uncultured Desulfonema sp.
GTAGGTGAAGACGGACCCACCCATCAGCCGGTGGAGCATGTCTGCAGCTTAAGAGCTATTCCCGGTTTAACCGTCATCCGGCCGGCCGATGCGAACGAGACAAAAGAGGCCTGGCGTTTTGCGGTAAAATGCATGGAAGGACCGATTGCGCTCATCTTGAGCCGCCAGAATCTTCCCGTAATTGAGAGAATGGAATCGAATACGGCAACCCTTCTTGAAAACGGCGCGTACATCATTTCCGATTCCGGTTCAAAACCTTCCCTGATAATCATAGCAACAGGCTCGGAAGTTCATATCGCCCTTGAAGCGGCAAAATCCCTAACAGCAAAAGATGTTTCCGTCAGGGTTGTAAGCATGCCGAGCCGGGAGCTTTTCGAAAAAACTTCCGCGGAATACAAAGAGAAGATTCTCCCTCCTGAGATATCAAACCGCATGGCAGTCGAGGCCGGAATCCCGATGGGCTGGGAGCGTTACACCGGGGAAAAAGGGGAAATTATAGGAATGCCCGGATTCGGGGCATCGGCTCCGGGCGGAACGCTGATGAAAAATTATGGTTTCACCGCCGACAATATCGTTCAAAAGGCGATGAAACTTTTACAGCAATAGCCGGAGGAAAAACTCCCAATGGATTTAAAAATACTGACGACCACATTCATGCTGGTCTTTCTCGCTGAACTGGGGGACAAAACGCAGCTTGCCACATTCTGTCTCACGGCCGATTGCGGCGATTCAAAACTTTCCGTGTTTCTGGGCTCAGCAGGCGCTCTTGTTCTCTCTTCGCTTATCGCTGTTCTTTTGGGGACGGCTTTCAGCAGGTTCATTCCGGCAAACCATATCAAAATAGCCGCTGGCGTTTTTTTTATCGCTGTGGGCATATGGACCCTCTACTCAGCGGTCAGAGTCGCCTGATCAACCATAATGCAATCATGAAACCCTTTAGATCAGTTTGGTTACTGCGTTTATAGCGAGCATATTCAGACTTTTTACGACGCCGTCAGCTTTGCGCCTGAACCCTTCTTTTCATCCGGAACTATAACCGCCCGTTTTTCAGGATTCTTCTGCTGTCTGAAAAATGCAGCTACGTGGCCTATGGCGCCGACGAGTTCGCAAGCTGTCAGCTTTTCGATCTCGGCCATTATCTCTTTTTTCATATCCTTTTCCTTGAAATCGATGAACCTCACCTTTATAAGTTCGTGCTTGTCAAGCGCTTCGTCCACCGATTTTAGAAGAGATTCGGTTATTCCCTTCTGCCCTATAAAAACATACGGCTTGAGCCCGTGCGCCAATCCTCTTAAATACTGTTTCTGATAACCCTTGAGCTTTTTCAAAAATCCTCCCTGACGGCTTCGCAAAAAAAGTCCGTCTTATTTTTCAATCATTATGGAAATAGAAAAGGATGAATCATGCATTCCGCCGCCCTTTTCTAAAACGGCATTTAAAACCTCATTCTCTTTTTGATCCGCGCCGCCTATCGTCACCCACTTTCCCAGAGGAACCGTCATTCTTGTTGAGGCTTCGGAGAAACGGATTATGCCGCCTTCCCGCCCTCCGTCCGAAATTCTCGGAACGATTCTTATATCGGCATGATCGCCTGCTATGACAGGGGTAATTTCAATGCCGGTCTCTATCTTTTCAAAGTGAACGGAATCACCGGCAACCGCGCGTTTCCCGCCGATACGCACCCATTTCTCTCTGTACGGAATGCTTTTGCCGGTTACGATGTAGGCCGGGCTTCCGGAAGCGACGCTTATGAAATATTCGGATCCCGTCTGCCTGCTTTTAGAAACATCTTCGGCACGAACTTCCACGCCGTTCTTTTTCTTTCCGGACGCTATTTCCCAGTTCTTTCCGTGAAGAGAACCTCCTGCCGAAACCAGACGGCCCGAGTCCGATTCGTTTTCATTGAACCTCACTCTAATTTTTGCCTGCTCTATTGCTTTGTCAAAAGTCTCGATGATTTTTACTATTCTGCCGACTGATTCCTCACTGTCTTTCACAACAAGTGAATTTGTCCGCTCGTCCATCGTAACCGAGCCATCCTTTGTCAGCAGTTTTTCGACAACTCTGAGAGCATCCGTGGCGCTCCGGTAACGGATCTGTATTACTTCCACGATATCGGCAATAGATAATCCCACAAAAAAGACCATGAATATAATTATTGATTTGCAAAAGGACTGTCTCTTCATACTCCCCATCCGATATTTTCATAGAAAGCGTTTCCCGGTCACTTGAATCCTGGAGCCCCGGATCACCAACTCTTTTGGAGGTGATCCAGATATATTGTCTTATATTTATCCGTAAAGATCAAACCCTTTTGACGTATTCCATGTTTTTTAAACTTGACACAACAGCCTATTTTTCATACCATCCTGCGCGTAAATACTGCCTGCATAGAGAGAGCTTTGAATAACCAACATACACCATGTCGGGGTACGGGGCCGCAGATGAAATGCAGGAAAACTTTCTATATACTTCGCGTCCCCGGAAGGACAATAAAGGGCGTATTCGAATGGATGCTCAGAAAAATGATACAGTGTCATCTGTTAAAGGCAGATATCAATACTTAATCTTTTGGTCATCTGCCGTTCTGCTTTTCTTATGGGCTCTGGGTTACAGAGGTCTGTGGGCAAGTGAGGGCCGCTGGGCCGAGATCACCAGGGAGATGTTTCTGTCAGGAGATTTTTTTCATCCGACCATCAATGGTGAACCTTACTTTGACAAGCCGCTTCTCAGTTATTGGCTCATTGCTCTTGTTTCACATACTACCGGCAAACTAAACGAATGGGCCATAAGACTGCCGAGCGCTGTTTCAGGCCTTTTGGCTCTTTGGGCAATGGTTTCTCTTGGCCGCAGACTTTGGTCAGAGAAAGTCGCAATTACCGCAGGCTGGATTCTCCTGACCACTTATGGGATCCTTTTTTGGTCAAGGACAGGCAGTGCGGATATGGAGAACCTTGCCGTGGTTATCATTGCCGTTGCCTGGTACTGGGCCAGGCGGGAAAGACCCGGTTTTTTTACCTTTCTTGTCTTTTATCTTATCTGCTTTTTAGGCGCCCACGCCAAGGGACTTCCTGCTGTGGTTATACCGGTTCTTGCCGTGCTTCCGGACGTTATCAGGGAACGACGCTGGAAAAGGCTACTTTCATTCTCCCATGTTCTGGCCCTGGCAATTGGGATTACCTTTTACATCATCCCCTTCATCTACGCGGACATCACCAGTGGAGAATACCGGGCAAGCGGACTTGCTCTGGTATTCAAGGAAAACGTCCTGAGATATTTCAAGCCTTTTGATCACAAAGAGCCTTTTTATGTTTATCTCTATTATCTCCCCGAGCTCTTCCTGCCATGGACACCTCTGTTTCTCATAGCCATTTGGGGAACATTTGCTTCCTTTAAAAAACTGGACAAAAAGACCCGGTGGCTTGCTGAGGCCATTGTTGTTATATTCCTGTTTTTTACGTTCTCTGGATCAAGGCGGAGCTATTACATACTCCCGATTCTTCCTTTTTGCGCGCTTCTGACTTCGCTCTTTTTCGTTGCAGATGGAAAAGACCGTAGAGCCCATCTTGGCTTCAGTATTCAGGAATGGGGTTTTGCCATGGTTTCACTCTGCGCCATAGCCAGTCTTGCTATATGGCCCATAATCAGATCGCATACAGGTTTTGTCCCTCCCGCAGATCTTTTGACAGCGACTCCAATACTGGGAATTTTGTCCCTCTTTGCCCTGATCCTGAATCGTCTGAGGCCCGGCCTTCAGGCTGATTTTCTCGGAACGGATCAGAAGATAGCGCCTTGTGTTTTTGCTGCGGTAATTCTTATGGGAGGATTTTTCTGTCTTCAACTCCCGAGTCTTGACGTTTACCGTGTCGAGAGGCCTTTTGCCATGGAGTTAAAGTCAAGGGTGGCAGGACTATCGCCGGAACAGGTCGCATTTTATGGCACGCTCAAGACCAATACCCTGTTTTATCTGGATCAGCCAAAACCCGTTCGGATGCTTACGAATACTGAATCGGTACAAATCTTTTTGGAATCATGCAAAGGTGACAAGTTTTTTATCACCACAGAAAAGTACCTTAAAGAACTTAAGCCTGTTCTCCCTGCGGAAGTTGCGGAGAATCCGACTTTGCGCGCGAAGGTTTATCCCTGGAAACGAAATAATAGTAAGAATCTTGTGGCATGGCTGATCAGGGCAAAGTAGAGCAACTCTTATATTAGCAGTTCAATCACATCGGATCTCCAGGGTTTCTCGACCGATCTTTCCGCACGCGGCTGTTCCCAATCACACCGGAAGGCTTTACATCTGCGTGTTCTCATTGCTTAGCCGCCGATAGCAAGCATTACTAAATTGAGTAGTTTGTCAAGAAAATATCCCCAAGCGCTTTTTTAAACTTGACGCAATATCCTCTTTCCCATACCATTCTGCGCCATAAATCCGATTTTTCACTATTCACAATTCGCTTCAGTCAACAAGTGGAGTTAAAAATGACCGACATGTTACTCACAATAATCGGCCTCGTCAGCGTCTTATCTTTTATTTTTATCCTCATAATCTTGAGACGCAAACCCGAAGATATCGAAGCAAAGCTCAAAGAGAATTTTGCCGCGCTGGAAAAGCAGACGGCAACCATTGAAGCTTCGGTAAAAAAAGAGGTTTCCGAAAACAGGAAGGAATCGACCGATAACTCGAGGCTCGCCCGCGAAGAGCTTGGAGCTTCACTCAAGGATTACGGAGACTCCCTTTCAAAACGGATGGCCGAGATTGCCGGCATGCAGAAAGACCAATTGGATTCTTTTTCAAAGCAGCTTCTGGCGATGACAAGGCTCAACGAGGAAAAACTGGAATCGATGCGCCTTACAATGGAAAATCGCTTGAGCACAATGCAGGATGAAAACAGCAAGAAGCTCGAGCAGATGCGCGCTACCGTCGATGAAAAGCTCCAGACAACACTTGAAACCCGCCTCGGCGAATCTTTCAAGCAGGTAAGCGAGCGCCTTGAGCAGGTTTACAAAGGGCTTGGAGAAATGAGAACCCTCGCGACAGGGGTCGGGGATTTGAAAAAAGTGCTTACCAATGTCAAAACCCGCGGAACCTGGGGCGAAATCCAGCTCGGCGCAATTCTTGAGCAGATACTATCACCCGATCAGTATGAAGCCAATGTCGCAACAAAAAAGAACAGTCTGGAAAGGGTGGAATTTGCCATAAAGCTTCCCGGACAGGATCCTTCGGGTCAGCATGTTGTCTGGATGCCGATAGACGCGAAATTCCCGCAGGAGGATTACCAGCGTCTCATCGATGCACAGGAAGCTGCGGATAAGGAACTGGCGGATAAATCCCTGAAAAATCTTGAAACTCGCATAAAAGCAGAGGCAAAGAATATAAGGGAGAAATATATAGATCCTCCGAATACCACCGACTTTGCAGTCATGTTCCTTCCGATCGAAGGCCTCTACGCCGAGGTTATCCGCAGGCCCGGGCTCTGCGATATCCTTCAGCGCGAATACCGGGTTATTGTGACAGGGCCTACAACCCTTGCGGCTTTATTAAACAGCCTTCAGATGGGTTTCAGGACTCTTGCCATTGAAAAACGCTCAAGCGAAATATGGGTGCTTCTCGGTGCCGTCAAGGCCGAATTCGGCAAGTTCGGGGATGTGCTTGCAAAGACCAAGAAGAAGCTCCTTGAAGCTACGGACACTTTAGACAGCGCCGAAACAAGGACCCGCGCCATTGAACGAAAGCTCAGATCCGTACAGGAGACCCCTTCCGTCTCTTCGGCATTGCCGGAACCGGATATAAACGGTGACTCTTTAAAAATATTCAACGATTGATTACGCTATTTGCCGCCGTAAATATTTTTTCTTGAAATGAATCCTCAATTCATATAATTGCAGTTCGGGGATGGAGTCCCCCCTCGAAACCGCCCTTTTTCTTTAATACCGGGCTGATGACTCCTGTTGCGCTGCCCAATACCCGGCAGGTCTTGCATACGGGAAACATCGGACATGCAGCATGGCGGTTTTTACACTACATTTTACGATTTTAAAACCTTTTTTGAGGAGGACTCTATGGAAAGTGCTTTCACAACAGCAACTATCTGGCTTGCCCTTGCCGTTTTATCAACAATTCTTGCAAGCCACCTCCGTATCTCGATGGCTCTTGTCGAAATATGCGTCGGCGTTGTTGCAGCTGCCGTAGTCGGACGATTCTTCGGCCCCGATGCTCTCGGATCAAACCTCGAATGGCTGAAATTCATTGCCGCATCAGGAGCGGTTCTTCTTACATTCCTTGCTGGAGCCGAGCTGGAACCTTCAGTCATGCGATCAAAAATTAAAGAGGTGTCGGTTGTAGGCCTTATCGGTGTTTTTGCCCCTTTTCTCGGCTGCGCCGCACTGGCAAAATACATCCTTGGCTGGGGCACACAGCAGAGTCTCCTTGCAGGAATAGCTCTTTCCACAACTTCGATGGCTGTGGTTTACGCGGTGATGCTCGAATCCGGATTTAACAAAACCGAATTCGGGAAAGGAATACTCGGATCATGTTTTGTAAATGATCTCGGAACCGTGATAATGCTCGGCCTTATTTTTGCCCCTTTCAACTATAAAACCTTTGTTTTCATAGGAGTCTGCATGGTATCTTTCTTTGCGCTCCCGTTTATCACGGCACGCATTACCGACCTTTACGCGCATAAAACCGCCGCGATAAGAACTAAGTGGATTCTTTTCGTGCTTTTCGGGCTCGGAGCACTTGCTTTATGGTCCGGAAGCGAAGCCGTTCTCCCCGCTTACATCGTCGGAATGATACTTGCCGGCTCGGCAGCAAGAGACACTTTCTTCATAAGACGCATACGCACCTTAACTATCGGGTTTCTTACGCCCTTTTATTTCCTGCGGGCAGGATCTCTTGTCTCTCTTTCCGCGCTCATCTCCGCTCCGCTCATACTACTTGCGCTTCTTGCAGGAAAGGTTTTCTCCAAGATCTTCGGCCTCTATCCCGTAATAGGCATGTTCCGGAAAGAAAAAAACGAAAAATGGTATTATACGCTCATGATGTCGACCGGCCTGACTTTCGGGACTATCTCAGCCCTCTACGGATACTCGCATGGAATCGTGAGCCGGGAGCAATATTCCCTTCTCGTTACGGCGGTTATCGCAAGCG
>CAYVMK010000098.1:0-7151 GCA_964452445.1 uncultured Desulfonema sp.
CGACAGGAGAGGCCATTTCGCACTTAAGATTTCTTGAGGAAAAGCAGTTGGTAACCAAAGAAAATAATGTCCCCGGCATCCAGAAATATATCATCATCTAAATCTGTCAAAGTCTGCCGTGCTGATTAAGCCATCCATCCTTATCCCATCATCTCCCCAATCCAGTTTTTTACTTCCAAAAAGGGATAATGTTCAAGGATGCCGAAATTCGGCAGTTTTTTAATCTTCAATTTTGAGAAAACAGGCGTATAAATACCACAAAGAAACTTGGTTAAATTAACCTCGGTTAACTGCCCGCCTACGGCTTCTATAAACTCAGCAGTAATCGCGTTAAATTCAAAATGGGAGAGAGGCTTTCTTTCGGTCATATTCGGCAAAACCGCTTTCCCGTTTTTACAGAATGAACAATGCCCGCAACGTTCTTTTTCAAGATATTCGCCGAAATACCCGGCAAGCTGTTTGCTGATACAGAGATCGCTTTCAAAAAAGCCGACCATCTGGCGGATTCTTTGAATCTCAAGCGCTTCTTTCCTTTTAAACAAAGCGTACATTTTTTCAGCCACGACCTCGGGATCAAACGCCTGCGTCAGAATGTCGTACACTTCCAGCGCCTGCCTTGATTGAAGCTCAATCCATCCCTTCCCATCAAAGTATTCCAGAGCCGTTAGAATCCGCTGACGATCCGTATCATAACTGCTGACGATTCCCTGAATATCAACATCAGTCCATATTTTGCGGGTATGGGAATGATTTATGACCGCTGTAACAAACCGCTGTCTTTCACCTTCAAAACTGTTAATGATGCTTGCCGGTTCATTATGGTATTTGAAAGAGTATTCCTCGAAATAAGTCAGCTTGGGTTGAATAATTTTTTCCATCGCGAGATAAACCAGTAATGTTTTTAAGGGAAGAATTCTGATATTCAGATCATTTGACAGCTTTACCGCCTTGATTTCCCATACAAAGCCTTTATGCTTTTTGATGGTTCTAAGTAATTCAAAGATCGAATGTTTCTCCGGCGTATCGCCATAAATGAAATTTTCTAAAATATGAATGTTGTCCCTGTTGGCCAGGACTTCGCATAAAGCGGGATTCCCATCTCTCCCGGAGCGTCCGATTTCCTGGCTGTAGTTTTCAATCGATTTCGGCAAATCATAATGGATGATTCTGCGGATGTCCTTTTTATCGATTCCCATTCCAAAGGCGATGGTTGCAACAATACACGTCAGAGTTCCTTCCATGAATCTGTTTTGTATCTCTTCCCGTTTTTCGGTTTCCATCCCGGCATGATACGGATGCGCATTGATTTTATTTGCGCAAAGAAATTCTGCCACGTCTTCAGCCGTTTTCTGCAAGGTAACATAAACAATGGTAGAAGCCTGAGGGGCTTCCAGAATTCGTTTAAGCAGCCGGTTCTTTTTTTGAGATGCGGCCGCCGGTGTTATTTGCAGAAAGAGATTGTCGCGATAAAATCCGGTCACACATACATTTTTTTTTAAAATATTGAATTTAGCGCACATATCTGCAATTACACGCTCCGTTGCGGTTGCGGTAAGCAACAGCGTCTGCGCTATTTTGAATTCCTTCTGATAATCAGGCAGTTTCAGATATTCCGGCCTGAAATTATGCCCCCACTCAGAGATGCAATGCGCTTCATCAACCACCAGCAGGGTAACGTTCATTTTTTCCAGATGAGATCGAAATCTTTCATTTTTAAATCGTTCGACCGAAATCATCAGAATTTTTAATTCGTTATTTTTGGCTCTTTCGAGAATCGCATTATATTCGTTTTTCTCAAGGGTTGAATCCAGACGCGCGGCCGGGATATTCTTTTCCAGCAAATAATCCAGTTGATCTTTCATTAAGGACAGCAGGGGAGATACGACCAGCGTCATGCCGGGAAGCAGCATCGCCGGGAGTTGATAACAAAGAGATTTGCCGGCGCCGGTGGGAAAGATGGCTGCCGTGGATTGATTATTCAGCGCCTTGCGGATTACTTCTTCCTGGCCCTTTAAAAATGAATTGAATCCGAAATATTTCTGTAAATCTTTCTTCAACATTTCCATTCCCTTTTTCTTGTTCCGCAGGGTTGCATCTGATCGCGGTCGTCTGCAATGATATCGATAAAAGCGTCATTTTTCAGCATAGCGGGCATTTCGCGCTGCACGCAGGGCATAGCATGTGAAGATGATCACAAAACCGGATGTTGAAGGCGCTGTCGCCGCAACCGTCGCAAACCAGCGGGTCCATCGATTTGGTAGTGGGGTTGTAAATCAAGGACAACTGCTTTTGTTTCCTCCCGTAGGATGTCTCGTATAATACCTTTACGGCAGGGGTGCGGATATGTATGCCGCCACAGAGTCCAATCTTGACCCTGATACTGTATTTTTTGAAGAGATCCGCTTTTTTCCTTTCCAGTTCATCCGGAATCAGGCTTATTTTTGTTCTACGGTCTGAAACCAGTTGATCTGAAATTCTCGGGCGGTTAAGGCTCTCCTCCATCTCCTTTTTCAAGTCAGCATAATATTCTTCAAGGTTGGCCACATCTCTTTGAAATCTTCTATTCATGCTGTCCTGAAACGGTTCGATTTCTCGTTTAAGAACCTTGCCTGCCTGACGTTGAACCCATGTCAGGATCTCTTTGATTTTATCATCTCCTAAAAATATCCGCCCGGAATCCGTCTCAAATGTTCTTTCAACGGTGTCGAACATTCCGCCCATCTCCGAAACCGCTGAGCCGGTTTCAAGATTAAATGCCAGGGAAACAAGCCCTTCTTTTTGTTCGTCGCTTTGGGCCAGATACCGGCAGGTAAGCAGCAGATATGAGGTTCGCACCTCGGCGACGCTTTTAACCCGGCCCACACAATTGTAGAAAACAAATTGATCCTGGATCAGCCTGTCAAACCCCTGACTTTTCATATAATTAAAATCCAGACGGCAACTGATCATTGGCGCCGTATCGCAGGCCGCATCCACTATTTTTTCCAGGAGGGGAGAACCATAATAGACGGCAAATTTTTCTTTGGCGTTCTCTCCTGTTGCGATATGTAAATATTCAGGGGTATTCAGACGCACGGCCAGATGCTCCGGAAGAAGCGCCTCCATGCCTTCGGAACACTTTTCAATTTCCGCGCCGTTACACTCAAAAAACCGCCGGACGAACTGTTCCAGGGCATTGTCGGAATTAAAGTTCATAATTTACCCCAAAAAGTTTCTCGTCCAGCTCCCTGGTCTTCTCGTATTGGGCTTTGGAGCGTTTGAGCCGGACGGCCAGCTGGTCAAAACCCTGCTCACGTTCTTTTTCAGACAATGAATTTATCCAGATGTCATAGACCGTATCCGAAAAATCCTTTTCATCCTGGATACGTCCCAGAATCATATCTATTTCGCCGATAACCATTTCAAACATATTAATTTTACGGTCAAGAATATCAAGGATGTAATCCTCAATGCTCCCGGCAGCGCACAAATTGTAAATCATCACTTCGTTCTCCTGTCCCAGGCGGTGGATTCTGCCGATCCTCTGTTCGATTTTCATGGGATTCCAGGGAAGGTCATAATTAATCATCTGGTGGCAGAACTGAAGATTCCGTCCCTCGCCGCCGATCTCTGTTGTGAGGAGAATACTCTTTTCTTCCCGAAAACTTCTTATCTCCGCATCTTTTTGCTGGTTATCCATGCGCCCGTGAAAAACCGCATGGGGAATATCTTTCCCTGATAAAAACGCCGATAAATGATCCAGGGTGCCGAGATATTTAACAAAGACTATCTTTTTCCCCTTTGTTGACCGGATCAGATTGAGCAGCACTCTGTTTTTTTCGGTATCTCCCATGTCGCTGCACAGGTTGTGAATAGCCCGTATCTCTTGTTCATGGTTCCATAAAAAATCCCTTCCTGCCAGAAGGCGCTGCAAGGTCAATTCTACCGCCTTGGGCGACGATCCGGCTTCAGCCAGCAGATTTTTGAGCAAAAGCTTGTTGCCGTCCCGGTCGGCTTCATTGATATGATGAATTAGATCCGTAATACGAGTATAAAGCGTCATTTCGTCAGCGCCCGGTTTTACCCGTATGGTCTGCGCAAATCTGGGCGGAATTCCGATTTGTGCCAGCGCCCGGGTATTTCGAATCATCACTTGACCCAGAAGTTCTTTCAGCCTGCTGCGGTTTTGCGGCCCCGTCGGATCGCCTCTGGTCATAAATTCATTGCGAAATGCGGATGCGGTTTTTAACTGTCCGGGTTTTAACAAGGTGATCAGATTGTAAAGCTCCATGAGGTTGTTTTCCACAGGTGTTGCCGTCAACAGAAGAAGAAATCGTTTTTTCAGGGAATTAACCAGCTTCCAGTTCAACGTGTTCCTGTTTTTAAGATGGTGGGCTTCATCTACAATCACCAGGTCATACTCGCGCTGTATGACCGCAGAAATATTCCGCTTGGACTTGGCCTGATTGATGGATGCCAGGATATAGGGCACTTCCCAAAATTGTATGCCCTTTTTATGAAAATCCGCGTCATCGGTAGATGGAAAATTAAGCCCGAATTTGGTCTGCAGCTCTTCCTGCCACTGGCTGACAAGCGTTGAAGGTGTCAGGATCAGCGCGCTCTTGACGATGCCTCTCTGGATATATTCTTTCAGGATTATCGAAGCTTCAATTGTTTTCCCCAATCCAACCTCGTCGGACAAAAGAGCGCGACCCCGAAAGCTTTTCAGCGCTTTGCGGGCCGTCTCTTCCTGATACCACAGAGACCGAACGTCATGCAGCCCGGGGAGACAGATGAGGTTCTCAAAGGAATCCCTGAATCGAATTCTGTGCCCTTCCAGGGCAAGTTCATATTGCTCGCAGGTCATGAAGCGGCCGCTGGACAGGGGAATTTGAAAGGACGCGTCATCCATTGCGATAACAACCGGAATATTGGGAACGGGGTTTTTATTTTCTGTATGTTCATGAGGAGCATGCTTCTCCTCCAATCTTACAGACGGATTGCCCGGCGTCTTATTTTTTGAAGGGGAAGGCCGTATCGCGGCTTTCCTGGGAGCAACTTTTTCCGATTGTCCAAATTTCAGTTGATGACGGCAGTATTCCTGAATCCGGATCGCGCCGGTCCGGATTTTCCGCTTATTCGCAATCTTCATTCCCGCAAGGCGGGGAAGCAATATCTCTGAAACATCCAGTGCCTGCTGATACTGTCTGTTCCTTGCCAGAAGGTCTAAAAAAGAAGGCAGGTACTCCTCATCCATCTGGCCGCTATCGTATAGCCGCGAAAGCCCTGA
Organism: uncultured Desulfonema sp.; assembly: GCA_964452445.1. Lineage (GTDB taxonomy): Bacteria > Desulfobacterota > Desulfobacteria > Desulfobacterales > RPRI01 > RPRI01. The sequence goes on from CAYVMK010000098.1 coordinate 5,270, forward strand.
CAATTGAACTTCACCGCTGGCCATATCATAGCCCAGATGGACCATTTCTACGAGATACAGTTTATTGTCGGTGTCCAGTTTAAGGGCTTTTTTTAAATTAACCAGGGCCTTTTCATAGTTGCCTGACTTGCGAAACCAATTTGACTCATAATAAAAAAAATCGGCTTTTTCCGACAGGACAGCGGCCACAGCCGATTGCCGTCTTGCTTTTAATTTGACCTTTTGTTTCGCTTTTCGTTTTTCAGCTTTTGTTTTGGCCATAAGAATCGTGATTTTCTTATAAATCTGATACTTGTGTTCGGTTAAGTCGATAAAAGATACTCAAAGATTATAAATCGACGCTATCCGGATTTAAGCCTATTTTGAGGCAGAATGTCAATCGTATATTCTTGACAGCAGCAATTCTCGCTGAATGTTATTTTTTGATAAAAAAGAGCAAAAGTGACAGGAGGGTCGTGGAAACATTATTATAAAGACGGAAATATCATTATCAAAAGTCATGAAGTTTGACAATACAGATATGGCAAAGATGAATTCAGATAGTTTTTAGCAATAGAAATCCAGAGCAGAGATTTTATTCCTGCATTTGATACAAGAAATTAAGGAAGGAAAAAGAATATTAAGGAGGGATGCCATGCTCCGGGTCAATAATAAATTTCAAAAGACTTTCAAATGAGGGGAAAATAAGAATTCTTATTGTGCAGCGCAACTGGTTCCAATATTCCTGACGGGAAGTAAACTTTGCTCTGCATTTTTGATAGAGCATATCTGATAATTCCAGGATCTGGTGAGTGAAAAAGGCAAGAAAGTTGAAAAGCAGCAAATTATACGACAGGTATTTATCTCCGTGACCGAAATTGTGTTCAAGGTGATATCCCTGGTTTTTAAGAGTATTAAATGCTTCGTTTTCAATTTTCCATCTTGCCCGGCCGCCTTTAACCAGTTCGACGATATTGTTTTGCGTGATTGGAATATCAGTTACCCAGCTGTTATGGTAAGTCGCTTTATTTCCTTTGAACATAGTGTATTCAAAGTAATTGACGTTGTCGGCATCTTTTGTGCCGTTTAAGGCAATATCATTGACCCATTCATAAAGATGTTTTCGGCCTTTATGATCTTTGAGTTTGAGTATTTTAGTTTCTCCCATTTGATGAAATTCTGTAAACCATTGATAAAGAAGCTTGTGGTCGGTTGGTTTTGCAACGAGAATAAAAGACATGCCGTTTTGTTTGAGCTGATCAATAAATGGTTGTTTGGAATACAGGCTGTCAGCGGTAATGATAATTTTTAATTTGGGATGGGTGGAGGTTATTTTTTTGACGATTCTTTTTCCGGCGTTTATTTCACAATCCTGCTTTGTATTACCGTCAATATTTTGTATTGGTTCGGGCGCTAATGGAATAACCTGTTTTATGCCGGGACAGATGATGGTGGCTGCCACTACCTGATGATAATAGGTTATTTCATCTTTTTTTGTTTTTGTAAGACAGCAATTACAGGATATCTTATCCGAAGAAAAGTATTGGACACCGTCTAATGCAACAAGATATTTACCGTTCATGAATTTATACTGCTCCATCTGTTTTCCCCGCTGGAGAGGGAGAAATAAATCTTTGAATACAAGTTCAATTTCATTTGACGGGATATTATCTATAGCCGATCTTAATTGAGTGGACCGTGGTATGGCCGATACATCAAACATCGTTTTGAGGTTGTTTAAATGCTTTATATCCTGCAAGCGCTGCTGAAAGGCATTAATTGACGGGTCTTGAAAAAACATCATTGCAAAAGCGCTCTGGCAACAATCATGCAGGCAATAGTCAACTTTATTTTCCTGGCGGGTATCTTCAAATTTATTTACCCGGTTGGAAACAAGTTTTCT
>CAYVMK010000099.1:0-7036 GCA_964452445.1 uncultured Desulfonema sp.
TGTGTTGGGTGTGTTTGGTTTTTTTTTTGGAATCATAACGGGTGAGAAGCATATGCTGCCGGGGTGTTTGATAAAATCCGCTTTTTTCATGTATGATCTGTGCTGGAAGATGATCATGCCTGTTCTGCGTCTAAACAACAGGCTTGCCGAAGGTTTTGATCAGCGGACTTTAAAAAAGAGTGCGCCTTCAAAAGCCGATATCTGGATCCAGGCCGCTTCTGCCGGTGAAGCTTATCTTGCCGGAGAAATCCTGAAAAATATTAATATTTCAAGGCCGGTTGATATCCTGCTTACGTCCGGCACAAGGCAGGGCCTTGATATTCTGGAACAGGCGGCGGAAAGAATTACTTCCGGAAATATCACGGTCCGCACATCTTTCTTCCCTTTCGACCGCCCGGCTATAATGGGTGCGGCCGTAAAACAAATCAATCCAAAGGTCATGGTTCTTCTTGAATCGGAGATGTGGCCGGGACATCTTCTTGCTCTTAAAAAGCACGGATGCAGAACTATAATAATAAACGGAAGAATGACGGAAAAGAGCTTGAAAAGCTACCTTATCTGGAAATCATTCTGGAATTCGATCAAACCGGATATGATATACGCAATATCGAAAGAAGACGCCGGACGCTTTGGAAAACTTTTCGGAAGCGAAATGGTCGAAGTCATGCCGAACATCAAATTCGACAGGTTCGGCGGTGACGAAACGGATTCCCGCTCTGAAAATCCTCTTGAACAAATTATACCAGGTAATGCTCAGTTTATGGTTTTAGGCTCCGTAAGAGAAGAGGAAGAGCCTCTCGTTGAAAAAATCATCCTCGATATCCTTAAAAGAAAACCTGAAACGGTCATAGGCCTCTTTCCAAGGCACATGCATAGAATCAAACACTGGAGTGATGCATTAGGCCGGATGAATATTAAATGGGCTCTCAGGGCAAATACGGCGGAACCTGCCGTAAAAGGGAGTGTGATACTCTGGGATACTTTCGGGGAGCTTGTTTGTGCATACAAATACGCAGGCGCGGCATTTGTTGGAGGAAGCTTAGTTCCTCTCGGAGGTCAGAATTTTCTCGAAGCCTTAAACTGTGGAGTTGTTCCAGTGACCGGCCCCTTTTGGGATAATTTTTCGTGGGTGGGTCCCGAAATAGTAAATGAAGGGCTTCTGCGCGTCGCGGAAGACTGGCGGGGTGCGTCGGATGCCCTCGTTGAAATCATGGAGAATCCTCCCTCACGCGAAAAAGTCATATCCTCCGCCGGAAAATATATGAAGAGCAGGCAGGGGGGTGCGGCCTTTGCCTGCAGGGCCATAGAGGAATTATTGCAAAAATAGTCTTTACTCCTGTTTCCGGATCAGCAGATCTTCCATGATTAGATATTGCAAATCCGACCCGAAAAACATGTTCAGCGCATCTTCCGGGCTGCAGACCATCGGCTCTCCCCTCCGGTTCAGCGACGTATTGAGAACAACCGGAATTCCCCTGAGTCTTTCAAGCTCTTTGATCAGCGCGTAATATTTCGGGGCAGAATGACTTTTTACGAAGCCGTCAAAGTTTACTCAGTATAAATTCCCTGAAAGACTTTTCATCTTTTATGCACATTTTTACACCGATGACGATAATATCAACCGGAAAATTAAACATGCCGTTCATTCGAGCGAAATCCTTTTCAGTTGTCATGACAAGCTCGGCCATTCTATCCCTTACGGATTTCGAGATTCTTTCCATGTCGCCGGCAATATACCTGTAGTGGTCCGGAAAACCGAAAAATTCAAGAAGATCGCATTTGAATTCCTCAAGAGTCTTCCTGAAATGGCCGTTTCCGGCTATTCCTGAAAAAGCCACAACCTTTTTCCCGGCCATACAACTGAAATCACCTGACGGTTCATTTTTAAAATCTGCCGACAGGGTTGAAACACCGCCTTTTTCAACCTTAAAAAAATAAAAGGTGTTGTAAGCTTCAAAAACAGGCTGGTTATTTGAAACGGCGTTTATTATATCCCGTGTCGCCGTGTTATCTGAAGAATATCTTGTAATAATAAATGCATCGGCCCGCTTGATTGAAACGGCCGGTTCTCTTAAAACCCCTCTTGGAACAAGCCGTCCGTTTCCGAAAGGACGCCTTGAGTCTAAAAGCAGAAGGTCAATATCACGGAAAAGTTTACGGCGCTGGAAACCGTCATCGAGAAGAATAATATCCGGGTTGAAATTTCTTATTGCAAGCAGGCCGGCATTATACCTGTTTTGCCCGACTACAACAGGAATACTATTTAACCTTGCTGCCATCATAAAAGGTTCATCACCTGATGAATCGGGCCCCATAAGAATTTCTCTGCCGTTACTTACAATTCCTCCTTTTTTTTCAGCGCCTCCTCTGTATCCCCTGCTTATCACAACAACCTTATAACCGAGCCCGGTCAGCATTCCGGCGAGATAGATTGTCATTGGGGTTTTACCTGTCCCGCCGACAGTTATGTTGCCTATGGAAACAACCTTGCATGAAAGCTTTTTCTGACTGAATATCTTTTTCCTGTAGAAAGCTTCTCCTGTCTTAACGGGAATACCGTATAAAATCGAAAGAACAAGCAATAAGAATCTCTGGAAAAAAGGGATTCTTTCTCCTTCGGAATACATGACTCTCTCAATTTTTTCTCTGATTATACTCATGGAATTTCGATAAAATATCAAAGCGATAAACCACAAAAAAAGAAATCTATTCGGCATGAAGCAGCGTAAAAACACCAAAGCATAAGAATATCAGGTTTGGAATCAGAGCTGAAACCAGAGGATTAAGAACCCCGCCTTCTCCGAGCGAAAGACAAAAGCTGTAAAAAATCCAGTAAAAAAAAACTGTTCCTATGCCGTAAACTATGCTGACCGGCAGGCTCTCTTTGGCTTTTAATCTTAAAGCGATGCCTGTTCCGACAATACACATTATTATGCAGACAAAAGGAAAAGCCAATTTGGCATAAAAATCCACCCGGTACTTGGTAGAGTCATATCCTTCGGACTCGATTTTTTTTATATAATCATAAAGCTCCGTAACATTCATGGCTTCGGACTGGACTGCCACTTTTCCCAGATCTTCGGTGGAAAAATCGAGTTTTTCGATGATCTCCTTATGGAAAACAATTCTGTCGTTACCTTCATCAAGCTTTTGTTCAATTATATCATAGAAAGTCCACAGCCCGTCTTTTTGAACTCCTTTTCCGCAGTCAAGTCTTCTTATCACACGAAAATTATCATCAAAGAAATTCAGCGTAATTCCGTTTACAGTCTTATCGGTTGAATTGAAATATCCTATGTGCGCAATCAGGCGGTCTCCCTTTATCCAGATATCCTTTTCTTTAAGAGTGGCGGATGATTTTTTCCGGCTCTCCTGCGCCCATATCCTTTCCGCCCGGTTCTTTATTATCGGGACAACAGCCTCGGAAAGTAAAATAATAATGAGAAAAAACAGCGCGCCGATAAGAAGCATAGGCTTCAAAAGATAATATATGCCGGCGCCGCCGCTTTTTAGCGCCGTAATTTCATTGTTTTTGTTCATCAGGCCGAAGGTGACGAGAATGGACAATAAAACGGATATCGGAATGAACTGAGCTACCGGCATCTTGGAAATAAAATAAAAAAAAGCGCTGGGAAAGGAGAGGCCTGATTCAAAAAAAATATCCGTTTCATCAAAAAAATCGACAACAATATAAATCCCGATGATAGTCGCCAGAATAATACAGAAGTACTGCAGAACCTCCCTTGTCAGGTATCTGTCTATTATTGACATAATCGATTTATTCTTTCAGCGTTCCATTCCGCTTTAAAAAACCCGATTTAGGGTTGAAAAAACCGGCAAGCATTGAAAAGACCGGACGCTCACAGGCAGTTCTTACAAGAAGAAATAAGCCTATGCCGCCCGTCACTATATTCGGAACCCACATTCCTATAAAAGGAGGATACCACTCCGAATTTTTAAAAACATAACCTATTGAAAGAAGAAGATAATAAAACAGAAAAAAGATGAGTCCCAGGCCCAGACCGAATGAGCGTCTTGCCGACTTCAATTGCGCTCCCAGCGAAACGGCAAGTATCCCCAGGACAAAACAGGCGAAAGGAATCGAAATTTTCTGATGGAGCTCGACCAGGGCTTTATAATACTGCGAGTTTTTATTCTCAGCCTTGCTCAGATAATCGAGCAGCTCCGGAAAAGACATCTCCTTTTCGTCTTTTATTCCTCCTTTTCCTTTAATATCTGAAAAAGCGCTTTTCAGATCAAGGTTAATATCGTATGTTTCAAAACCAATCGAATTGACCGACCTGTTTTTCATGCTTACCTGATTGATTCTTCCGTCAAAAAGCCTTAACCGGAAAAGAAGCTTCTCTTTCTCGAAAAAAAGGATCCCCCTCGGCGCCACGGCAGTGCTCACAATGTTTTCCGAACGCTTATCCTCCACGAAAATATCCTTGAGTTCGCCTTTTTTCATATCCACTTCGGTCACGTAAAGCATTATATCTTTAAAGCCGTCGTTGAAGGTTCTTTCTTTAAGTCCAAGTTCAATATTCGATGTCGCAACTTCCATAGTCAGCCTTTTGATGGATGCCTTTCCCCACGGCATCCCGTAGACGGACATCGTCAAAGTCAGCGCGCATCCGATGAGGCAAAAAATAATAACCGGCGGAAGCAGCCCGTAAAGACTTACTCCTCCCGTTTTCAATGCCGTAAGCTCGTTATCGCTTGAAAATCTCAGAAAAGTGAGAAGCACAGCCATCATTACCGACATCGGAATCACAAATACGAGAAAATAGGGAATGAAAAGAAAAAGCATCAGTATGACTCTGGAGAGACCTATATTATGATTCACAACCAGATTGGTGATAAAAAGAATTTTTGCCATCAGGAAGAGAAAGGTAAAAAAGACCATGTTGATGACAAAGGGCGGTATCATCTCTTTAAACAGGTATCTGTTTACAATGGAGTTGATCTTCATTTTGTATCGCCGGCGCCAAACTGCATCTGATACAGTTTGCAGTATTCTCCTTCCTTTGCCATAAGCTCTTCGTGTCTGCCCTCCTCCACGATACGGCCGTCTATGATCACAATTATTCTGTTCGCATATCCTATGGTCGATAATCTGTGAGCAATAACGAATGTTGTCCGTCCCTTCATCAGGTTTTCAAGCGCCTTTTGAACCAGTCTTTCAGATTCGGTGTCAAGCGAAGAAGTGGCTTCATCAAGTATTAAAATGGGAGCATCCTTTATCAGTGCCCTGGCTATGCAAATCCTCTGCTTCTCGCCTCCTGAAAGGCGTCCTCCAAGCTCGCCAAGGAAAGTATCGAATTTATCGGGAAAGCCCTGGATGAAATCATACGCATATGCCGCTCTCGCAGCCATTTCAATCTCCTTCTCCGAAGCGTTCCTGCTGCCGTAGGCTATATTGTTTCTCACCGTATCATTAAAAAGTATCGGCTCCTGCGTAACTATTGCAATCTGGTCACGAAGGGATGAAACTGAAGCTTTCCTGAGATCAATTCCATCTATATATATAGAGCCGCTGCTGACATCATAAAACCTGGGTATAAGGTTTACAAGCGATGTTTTGCCGCCCCCGCTCATGCCCACAAGAGCAAGAATCTCTCCCGATTTAACCTCCAGATCGATATTTTTTAAAACCGTCACATCCTTATACCTGAAAGAAACATTATCAAAGGTGACATTATGCGGACCGCGTCTTAAAATAACAGGATCCTCATCTTCCTTGATATCCGATTGCCTCTCTATTATGTCGAATATCCTGTCTGTTGCGGCAAATCCCTGCTGAAGCTGATTATTAACCTTGCTGAGTTTCTTTACCGGATCATAAAGCATTACGACAGCAGCAAGGAATGAGACAAAAGTTCCGGTGGTATAGGTTCCGGAAATAACCCTGTATCCTCCGTACCATATGACAAAAGCTATTCCCAGCCCTCCCAGAAATTCCATTATCGGAGAAGAAAGCGACTTTGCTCTTACCTCCTTCATTTCAAGCTTAAAAAGCAGGGATGATTTATCAAAAAAGCGTTTTTTTTCATAAGCCTCCATGCCGAATGCTTTTACAATTTTATTTCCGGCAAACGTTTCATGGAGGAATGAGCTCATATCCGCAATCGCCTCAAGACATTTCCTGCTGACCTTTCTTACCCTTCTCCCAAGCGCCACAATAGGATAAAAAGCCAGGGGCAAAATAATAAAAGCGAATAGCGCGAGTTCCCAGATCTGGGAGAATATGACGATTGTAAGACCCACAATTGTAAAGCAGTCTCTTACGGAACCGGTAACAACCGAAGAGACCATCGCTTTGATGGTATTAACGTCATTGGTGATGCGGGACATCAGGGTTCCCGTCTTTTCTTTATGAAAAAACGAAAGCGGCATATCCTGTATATGGTCATACAGCCGGTTTCGCAGGCGTCTTATGATATTCTGGCCTACATGGCTCATAAGATATTCCTGGCCGTATAATCCAATCCCGCGTAAAAAATAAACCATGATGACGGCGGCAGGAATGAGTCTGAGCATCCTTGCGTCTTTACTGATAAACACATCATCAAGGGCGGGCTTGATTAAATATGCCGAAGCGGCGGTGCTTCCTGCAACTACGAGAAGACATATCGCAGCCAGAAAAAGAGTAAGCCAGCTCTCTTTTATCAGCTTTATGAGTTCAAGATGTCTTGGTTTAATGAATGATAATAATTTTTTCTTTATCCCCATTTATAAGAACCTTGTTTGACGGCTTTTTACGAAGCCGTCAGCATTGATATGGCTATATCGGCAACCCGTCCGGAAGCTCCGGAACCACCGAGAAGATTCCTTATGCCGGTAAGTTCATTTCTCATCGATTCAATTTTACCGGAATTGCCGAGAATTCTTAAAACTTCATCTGCTATATTGGCGGGCGTTGCCATGCCCTGAATCAGCTCAGGGACCATCTCCCTTCCCGCTATAAGATTTACAAGACAAATATTCGGAACCTTTATCATCGCCTTGCCGAGCAGGTAGCTTACAGGTGAAACCT
>CAYVMK010000100.1:0-7022 GCA_964452445.1 uncultured Desulfonema sp.
CCGACATCAATGCCTATATCCCACAGGGGATAAACAACCTCTTTGATAAGCTGCACGGCATTTTCAGGAACTTTCTCCCCGAAAAGAAAAAGGAGATCTACATCCGAATGAATGCACATCTCTTCCCTCCCGTATCCTCCAAGCGCGATAATGGAAAAAGGATTTCTGTCTATAGCCATGCCCGGCCCGATTATACTTTTTTCAAAGCTCTCAAAAAAATAATCGTCAAGAAGCCTCGTATGCCGCTCAAGAAATGCAGGGGTATCCTCTTTGAAACACTCTGCAAAAAGCATCTCCCTTTTCTGCTTCAATGCCCTTGAAGCGTTTTCATATTTAATATCGTGTAAATTTTCTCCGGCTGTATTAATCACAGGCTTCAAATTCCTTTTGGCTTGTAATGGAATATTAAAAGCAACGACCATGCCAAAGGATCGTCAATTCAATATTATATATTATATCAGATAGATATAATGTTTATATATTATACAATAAAAATGTATAAAGAACAAGAATGTAATTAATAATTACAAATATGTAATTCATATGAATTGTTGCCTGGTATTTATATGATCAGAATATTTTTACGATTTCATTAATTATTTTGATAATTAATTTTTCAGGCGATCCGGCAGGAATTATAATTGTCGCTGATCACAGGAGTCTATAATCATCTGATATGGCTGGTACGTAACAAACTAAACCGGCATCGACAAATCCCGGAAAACAAGACGAAGTTTATAAAGGTATAAGCCTAAGAGCCGGAAATCAGGAACTGCCCACCATTCAGTATGCGTGTCCGGCAACGAGCACCCGTTATTCAGGCGCGGCCAAAACTAAGGAATATGAAATTTAATGTTATTTAAAATATACATATTTGTAACAATATTGTAATATATATACAATATTGTAATATTTTCGATTTTGTTTATCATATAATATCAAGTAGTTATGTGTTGGCATGATTATGGCAGTTCTTTTGTCAGGGCAAAACAACGAATCCTAAAAAAAACAGAAAGGCGCGACGGATAGAAGAAGATCAGAGGAATAAGTGTGAGCGTTGTATTTTGATAAATGAATTAATTGAAGGGAGAAAAAATGAAAAATTTATTTTTAGGAACAAGTATGTTCATTTTGATGATGACAGCATTTATGACGACAGCCGGTGCAGATGAGGCTACTCCGGCCATAGGCGCCCCTGCTGTTCAGGCGACCCAGGATAATTCGGCAACAGGAAGCGTTTCAGCGGGCGTGTTCAACAGATACATCTTCAGAGGCTATGAGTTGAGCGCGCATAGCGCTGTTATTCAGCCTGCGTTGACAGTTTCCAACAAGGGCTTCAGTGCGTCAATGTGGGGTAATGTTGATACTAACGAGCACCCGACCCAATCTTTTGTTCCTGACAGAGAAGGACAGAAAAGCTTCAATGAGATCGACCTTACGCTGAGCTATACTTACAACATAGATAAACTTGCTCTTACCGGTGGGTATGTCTATTACGGTACGAAGTATGCGAACGAGACTGAAGAGCTTTTTATTTCAGCCACTTATGATACCATTCTTAAGCCGACATTGGTCATTTATCGGGATATAAATGAGTATTCAGGGACATATTTAAATCTTTCAGCATCGAAGTCCCTCCCGATCTATAAAGAGATCAGCCTGGATATGGGAGCATCTGCGGGATATTTTATCGGCAGTGCCGACTACTGGAAAACCTACGAAAGATCAACAGGTGCATACACAGGAAAGAAATATCAGGGATTCCATGATGGCATGGTCAAGGCCGGACTCACCATTCCTGTTGCCGGGAATATAGTGATACAGCCTTTAATACAGTACTGGTTTCCTCTTTCAGGCGCGGCCAAAAGGACTGTTGACGACAACTCATACAACTTTAACGGAAAGCTCGATGATACTTTTGTTTACGGTCTGAATGTCACATTATCATTCTGAGAAAAACTTATACGGAGGATGGATATGAAAAGGTTTGTAATAATAGGCGTATTAATTAGTATGCTGTACCTCATTTTTCCGGGCATGCTCTTTGCGGAGGACAAGATTGCGGAAGCGCCTGTGTCAGATCAGGCGGTTGCATCTGTGCCCGCCGGGAATGTTTCAGCAGCACAAGCTGCAGTGGCAGTCACTCAGGAAGCGCTCGATACGCTGAAAAAATCGATGCAGGTAGGCATCGACACAGCCTGGGTGCTTTTTACAGCGTTTCTTGTATTTTTTATGAACCTGGGGTTTGCCATGGTGGAGTCGGGATTATGTCGTGCAAAAAATACGGTAAACATCCTGGCGAAGAACTTTATCGTATTTGCCTTATCGTCGGCATCCTTCTGGATAATCGGCTGGGGACTCATGTTCGGCAACGGCAACCCCTTCGCGGGGTTGGAGGGTCTGTTCTTTGCAAGTGGTACCGATAACAGCCCAGCCATGGGCGAAGCTTACAAAGGCGCTTACGCGGCCATTAACTGGACCGGCGTGCCTATGTGGGCAAAGTTCTTTTTCCAACTGGTATTTGCAGGAACCGCAGCTACAATAGTATCAGGAGCTGTGGCAGAGCGCATCAAATTCCACTCTTTTATCGTCTTTTCACTTATTCTGGTGGCCATTATGTATCCGATTACCGGTCACTGGATATGGGGCGGTGGCTGGCTGCAATCCCTGGGGATGTTCGACTTTGCCGGTTCCACGGTTGTTCACTGCGTAGGCGGCTGGTCGGCGCTTGCCGGTGTCCTTCTTCTCGGCCCCCGTCTTGGGAAATATCGCGCTGATGGTTCGGTTAACCCTGTTTTAGGGCACAACATGTCTATGGCAACTCTGGGCGGAATCGTCCTCTGGTTCGGCTGGTTTGGATTCAATCCCGGCTCGACCATGGCTGTGGGAGACGGCAGTGCCATTGCGCACGTCGCCATGACAACAAACACCGCTGCTGCAATGGCGGTGATCAGCTCGACTGTCACCTCGTGGCTTATGCAGAAAAAACCGGATCTGTCGATGATCATAAACGGGGCTCTCGCCGGCCTGGTAGCCATCACGGCGCCATGCGCCTTCGTAAGTATCGGCTCATCGGCCGTAATCGGCCTTACATCCGGAGTTCTTGTCGTATTCGCGGTATTCATGTTCGACAAAATGAAGATTGACGATCCTGTCGGCGCGCTTTCGGTCCATCTTGTAAACGGCATATTTGGAACTCTCGCCGTAGGGCTCTTTGCGCAGGATAAAATTACGGGGACGGCAACAGGCAACGGACTTTTATTCGGAGGAGGCGCCAAGCTCCTTATCGCGCAGTCGGTCGGCGTAATATCTGTCGCTGTTTTTACGTTCACCGTCGCTTTCGCAGTATGGTTCGTAATTAAACAGTTAATGGGCCTCAGGGTATCGCGTGAGGAGGAGATCGGCGGACTGGATCTGGGAGAGCACGGCACAAAAGCATATCCTGACTTCCAGGGATTTCTTACAAAATAATTGATGTCATACAAGTGTATATTTCGAAAATAGGAGAAAATACTATGAAACTTATAATAGCAATTGTGCAACCTGAAAAACTGAGCGATGTAAAGAAGGCGTTATCTGCGGAAAAAGTAGGAAAGATGACGGTTTCAAGCGTCATCGGATGCGGGTCGCAGGGAGGATATACCGAATCGTACCGGGGTGGAGTAACCGAGATAAACCTCCTTGACAAGGTACGCTTTGAAATTGGGGTTAATGACGAGTTTGTAAAACCAACCATTGATGCGATAATCAGGGGGGCGCGAAACGGGAAAATCGGCGATGGGAAGATATTCGTGGTTCCTCTGGAGGAGTGCATCAGGGTGCGCACCGGCGAGACGGGAGCTGCTGCTATCGGCTGACATCACGGGCCGTTGCGGCTGAGTATATCGCGCCTAACCGGCCCGTCCTCCTTCCGCCAAAGACAGTTCATTTTTATCAGGGATGTTTTGTTATTAATGTATCCCAGATTTTTATCACCTGTTCTCTGAGGTCGGCGAATCTGGAAGCTTCAACTTTGGCGGGTTTTTCCTGGAGACTCAGCCTGTGGGCAGTCAATCTGTATGTAAGATAGGCCTCTTTAAGAAAGTGAGCCGTATAATTATCAATGATTTTTGTTTCCGCAAGTGTTTGAAGAATCCGTACATTATCGGTCCATTTTGCAAGTTCGTCATATTCATTTGATTGTAACAGAACAAGATACTGAACAAGAAATTCAATATCAACTATGCCGCCTCTATCCTGTTTTATATCAAACAGATCCGGATCGGGCTTCAGGCGCTCTTTTCTCATTCGTTCCCGCATGTTTAAAACTTCATCCCGGAGCTTCTCTTTATCCCTGCGGCGGGCAAGCGCCTCCTTCCTGATTTGCTGAAATTTTTCGGCAAGAAGACTGTCTCCGCATACAGGCCTGGCCCTTACAATGGCCTGGTGCTCCCATGTCCACGCTTCATTCAGCATGTATTCCCTGTATCCGTCGATATGGCTTACAAGAAGGCCTGAGCCTCCGCTTGGCCGAAGCCGCATATCCGCGTCGTAAATCATTCCCGCTCGGGTATAGGAAGTCAGTATATGCACAACTCTTTCTCCAAGCCTCGCAAAAAACTGGGAATTTTCAACCGGCCTCGGGCCTTTTGCCGTCCGGCCTTCAACACCCGAATGGAGGAAAACAAGGTCAATATCGGAACTGTACCCCAGTTCAAGCCCCCCGAGCTTTCCATAGGCTATAACCGCAAAACCTTTTTCGTATTTTTTCCCGTCCAGGAAGCAACGCGGCCTTCCGTGTTTTTGCGCAAGATGCTCCCATGAGAGTTCGAGCACCTTTTCGATTATTACTTCGGCAATATATGAGAGGTGGTCGCTCACTTTCATAAGAGGAAGACCCCCCGTGACATCGGCAGCAGCAACACGAAGAGTGCTTACCTGTTTAAATATACACAGTTCCTCGATCTGATACTCAAGGTCAGTGGAATGGATTCTTTCAAGCCGTCTTTCGATCTCTTTTTCAAGCTCGGTCTTTTGCGGAGGAACATAAAGGGTTCTTGCATCAAGAAGTTCATCGAGAAGAACGGGATGCCGGGCCAGAAAAGAGATAATCCATGAGCTTGAAACGGCCAGCCTCACAAGATGTTTTACCGCAACCGGGCTTTCGAGCAGAAGGGAGAGATAGCATGTGCGTCTTTCTATTGCTTTGAGCAGGTCAACGATATGATTCAATACGGAAACCGGCTCTCCGGACATGCCCGCCTCTCTGAGAAACAGAGGAATCAGTTTGTCCAGTTTATGCCGCCCGCTCCCGCTGAGGGCGCGTGTGGACGGATCACTGCGCAGATGTTTAAGCAGGCCTATTGCCTCATCCGGCTTTTTAAAACCTGCTGAGATGAGGATTTTTTCATTCTCTTCTATCCTGTTGAGGGATTGCCAGACATCACGCAGTTCTTTTTGAGTATTATCCTCTTTCTCCCCGGCGCCGTTTTCTCTTGCCTCAAGAAGCCTGCTGAAATGGCCCTGAACTTTTTCTCTGTGTTTTTCAAGCTCTGCTTGAAATAATTCCAGGCTGGAAAAACCCATTGAAGCGGCAAGAGATGCTCCCGACACAGGATCTTCCGGCAAACTGTGTGTCTGCTGGTCGGAAAATTCCTGCAAATGATTTTCAACCGTGCGAAGAAATATATAAGCGTCTTCAAGTTCATCGCAGGTATCTTTTGAAACATAATTGTTTTCAGCAAGGGTTCTTAACACTTTTACTACATCCCGCTCCTGAAGAACAGGCGCCACTCCTCCGCGGATAAGCTGAAAAATCTGGGCAAAAAACTCTATCTCCCGGATTCCTCCGGGCCCCAGCTTTATGTTTCCCTTCATCTCTTTCTGCAACACCTGAAGAGCTATTTTTTCCTTCATGTCCCTTAAGGATTCTATAGCGCCGTAATCAAGATATCTCCTGTAAACAAAGGGTTTGAGTCTTTCCAGGAGTATTTTCCCGGCAGCCTTGTCACCGGCGACTATCCTTGCTTTTATCAACGCGTACCGCTCCCACTCCCGTCCCTGCTCCTGGTAATAGTCTTCCATCCGGTCAAAGCTCATAACAAGCGGGCCGCTTTCTCCATAAGGGCGCAGCCGCAAATCGACACGAAAGACCATCCCGTCATCATCCGTGGCGCCGATAACATTAATAAGGCGGCGGCAGAGGCGAACAAAGAATTCATCGTTGTCTATTACGGTTTTTCCGCCTTTTGTTTCCCCTGCTTCGGGATAAGCGAAAACAAGATCAACATCTGAAGAGAAATTAAGCTCATATGCTCCGAGCTTTCCCATCCCGATAACAACCGGTTTTTGCGCATGGCCGCCAGCGTTCTCCGGCGCCCCGAACTCGTGTTTCATGAGCCCGTACAGGCGCGAAATTGCAGCATCGATGCAGGCATCCGCAAATCCGGAAAGATCCCTGCCTGTTTCAGAAAGGCCGGCGATGCGGGAAAGATCACGCCAGGCTATTCTCAGCATCTCGCGCGAACGGAATTTTCTAAGTGTACTTCCTATGCCCTCTTCGTTTTTTATGCCTGATAAAAGGCGCTTTACTTTTCCGGCATACAAGCCGTCCGGATAAGACCTCTTAAGGTCTCCGCTTTCCAGAAGATCTGCAAAAAGGGCAGGGGTTCTGATACAGCTTTTTGCGATAAAGTCGCTTAAAGCAAAAACAAACTTCAGTTCGGAAAAAAATCCCTGATCCTTTTTAAGATCCTTTTCAATATCAATACCGGTATCTTTAAATGCCGTCTTGAATGAATCGAGTTTGTTGTTTAAATCCGGCAGAAGTTCTTTTGGAATGGAGTGGAAATGCATAAGCCCCTGTTTTCAGACAGTTAATAAATTATTTTTCACATTTTACGAGTTCATAATAATTGACGGCTTCGTAAAGAGTACCATTTTTACCACGAAGGTCACGAAGGAGTAAAAAAATATATGATCTTTCAAGCTTCATCTGCTTCGTGTTCTTCGTGGTTTTATAAAATTATTACGCTTTTATGACT
>CAYVMK010000101.1:0-7013 GCA_964452445.1 uncultured Desulfonema sp.
AAGGGAAGGCGGCCGGACGGTCGGCGCCGGAGTAGTCAGCGAAATACTCGGATAAGCCGTTGTAATAAAATAACCGTAACCCCGATAAACGGGACTTTTTTCAGTACCCCCTTGAGGGGTATAAGTAAGTTTATGAAATTATATCCTGCCGCTCTTTTCAGTACCCCCTTGAGGGGTAGAAAAACGCAGAAAATAATTTCTAACTTACTAAAGAGAAAGATGACTTATGATAATGAATACCAAGATCAGAATCAAGCTAAAGGCGTATGATCATAAACTGCTGGATCAGTCGGCTTCGGATATAGTCGATACCGCCAATAAGACCGGCGCAAAAGTTATCGGGCCTATTCCGCTGCCGACAGTAAAAAATAAATATTGTGTTCTGCGGTCCCCCCATATTGACAAAAAGTCAAGGGAGCAGTTTGAGATGAGAACGCATAAAAGACTTCTCGATATAATTGAGCCTACACAGCAGACTGTTGACGCCCTGATGAAACTGGATCTTTCTCCAGGAGTAGACGTCGAGATAAAACTGTAGCATAGGGAATGGTAAGAGCCATGAGTAGAGGATTGATAGGTAAAAAACTGGGGATGACGGTTGTCTTCACTTCGGATGGAAAATATGTGCCTGTAACAGTTCTAAAGATCGGGCCATGCACGGTAACCCAGATTAAAACCGGTGAAACGGACGGATATAATGCGCTCCAGCTCGGATTCGGCGAAAGAAGGAAATCACGCATGAAGAAGCCGGTTGAGGGTCATTTGAAGAAATCAGGACTTGAATCGTGCGAATGTCTGCGTGAGTTCACATCTGAAAACCCGGGGGATTACACGCTTGGCCAAGTATTAAATGCCGGTATCTTTAATGTTGGAGACCGAGTAGATGTGAGCGGCGCCACAAAGGGACGGGGTTTTGCAGGTGTAATTAAACGGCACGGATACAGCGGGGGCAGAAAAACCCACGGAAGTCACTGCCACAGGATTCCGGGGTCTATCGGAGCGAGCGCATGGCCTTCAAGGGTATTCAAAGGGAAAAAGCTTCCCGGGCATTATGGAAATGAAAAGCAGACCATGCGAAATGTTGAGATCGTTGATATAAGAGAGCAGGATAACCTGATATTGCTGAAGGGCGCGGTTCCGGGGCCGAGATCAGGCCTGGTTTCAGTATGTAAGCCGAAGATCACAGAAAAATAATAGGATTTTGCCGGGAGCGTGACGCCTGATAAAAATGGCTTATAAAAAAGTAAATTGATTGGGACTAAATTATGTCGATTATAGATGTTTACAATATAAATGGAGAAAAGGTTTCGCAGCTTGAGCTTGCAGAAAGCATCTTCAATGTTCCTGTAAAACCGAGCGTGTTGCATGAAGTTGTTACAATGCAGCTTGCCTGCAGGCGCGCAGGGAGCGCTTCCGTTAAACACAGGAGCGATGTGAAGGGGAGCACCAGAAAACTGTACAAGCAGAAAGGCACAGGAAGGGCGCGCAGAGGTGATATTAAATCTCCTTTATTAAGAGGCGGCGGTTCTATTTTCGGGCCCAACCCGAGATCATATTCCTACAAGGTCCCCAAAAAAATAAGAAAACAGGCTCTTAAAATGGCTTTAAGCAGCAAGACCCAGACTAACAATCTTCTTGTGCTTGATAAGTTTGAGCTCGAAAAAGCGAGGACAAAAGGATTTACGACCGTTCTTGATAACCTGAAAGTCAAAAAAGCGCTGATAGTAACCGAAAATGCAAATGAAAATCTTGAGCTTTCATCAAGGAACGTTCCCGGTATCAAAGTAATGAGGTATGAAGGCCTGAATGTTTATGATATCCTGAAATATGAAAAACTTATTCTGCTTGAGACTTCTATAAAGGGTATTGAAGGGAGATTAACGGCATGATCAGATATGATGTTATAAAACGGCCTCTGATTACCGAAAAGAGCACGATTCAGAAAGAGTCGGCCAACCAGCTCACTTTTGAAGTCGACCGGAAAGCCAACAGGGTTGAAATCAAGAAGGCGGTTGAAGACATTTTCAAGGTCAAAGTTGCAGGTGTCAGAACAATTCAGGTTATGGGGAAATTCAAACGCAGGGGCCGGATACTGGGAAAGCGCAATGATTACAAGAAAGCTGTTGTCAGGCTTATGCCCGGTGAGCGTATTGAATTTTTTGAAGGAGTATAGATTTAGGAGCTTAAAATGGCTGTAAAGAAAGTAAAACCAACGTCCGCCGGAAGGCGTTTTCAGGTTTATCCGTCATATGAAGAGATCACCCGTTTGAAACCGGAAAAAAGCCTTATCAAGGCTGAGAAAAAAAGCGGGGGCCGCAATGTGCACGGACGGATAACCAGCAGGCACATAGGCGGTGGAAACAAGCAACATTACAGGATGATCGACTTTAAGCGGGACAAAACAGGCATTCCCGCAAGGGTTGCGGCAATTGAGTATGATCCCAACAGGAGCGCGAGGATTGCGCTGCTGCATTATGCCGACGGGGAAAAACGATATATCCTTGCCCCTCTTAGCCTTGCAGTTGATGATACGGTGATGTCGGGTCCGGAAGCCGATATAAAACCGGGCAACACGCTGCCCTTGAGCAATATACCGCTCGGCACTCATATACACAATATAGAGCTTTGCATCGGAAAAGGCGGGCAGATTGTAAGAAGCGCCGGAACATTCGCTCAGCTGATGGCAAAGGAGAGCAAGTATGCTCTTGTGAAGCTTCCCTCCGGAGAAGTCCGAATGGTGTTGCTGAACTGCAAGGCCACGATAGGGCAGATAGGGAATGTTGTCCATGAGAACATTTCCCTCGGAAAAGCCGGACGCAAAAGATGGCTCGGAAGAAGGCCGAAAGTCAGGGGAGTCGCAATGAACCCGGTTGATCATCCTATGGGTGGAGGAGAAGGGCGGTCGTCAGGCGGACGGCACCCGTGCAGCCCCTGGGGCATGCCGTCAAAGGGTTATAAAACAAGAAAGAACAAGAGAACAAGTTCTTATATAGTAAAAAAGCGTACACAGAAATAAAGGCAGGCTTCATATATGACGGTATCGTAAAAAGTCTAAATATGCTCACTTAATGAGATTTTTGGGGATTTCCCAAAAATCTCAAATCCGTTCGCATATGACTTTTTACGAGAGCATCATATATCAGTAAGCCGTCGTTTAAAAATAACTGGAACATTTGGATGCCGTAGCCGGCATAAGGAGCCGTAACGAAAGGATCAAAAAAAGTACAGGTTATTTCGTAACGGCTCCTAAGCCGGTTTTATAAGCGGGAGAATATATGCCACGGTCGTTAAAAAAAGGTCCATACATTGAGCAAAAATTAATGAAGAAAGTTCTGGCTGTTCATGAAAGCCGGGGCGGCAAAGTCATAAAGACATGGTCAAGGCGTTCGACGATTGTTCCTGAAATGGTTGGAGTTACGATGGCGGTACACAACGGGAAAAAATTCATACCGGTTTTTATTTCAGAGAACATGGTCGGGCACAAGCTGGGAGAATTTTCTCCTACAAGGACTTTTTACGGGCATGCAGGCGACAAGAAAACCAAACTGAAGAAGTAAGAAGAAGATAGAAAAGGGAATATTTGCTATGGAGGTTAAGGCTTTAGCAAGATATATGCGCATTTCTCCTCAAAAAATCCGGAAGCTCGTCGGTGCGGTGAAGGGGAAAAAGGTGGAAGCGGCTTTGAACGAGCTGAAATTCATGCCTCTCAAGTCGGCAGGAATTGTTGAAAAGGTTATAAGGTCTGCAGTTGCGAATGCCGGCCAGAATCCGAAAATAGATTTGGATTCACTGGTTGTCCGCAATATTGTTGCAGATGAAGGCCCTTCATTGAAACGTTTTGCAGCGAGGGCTCGCGGCAGGGGAACACGCATATTGAAACGAACGGCACATATTACGGTCACTTTAGCTGACGGTTCGATGTAAAAAGGAGAAAAAAGCTTGGGTCAGAAAGTAAATCCTATCGGGTTGAGATTGGGTATAATAAAAACATGGGAATCAAAATGGTATGCCGATAAAAACTATGCAGGTTATATACTCGAGGATTTTAATATCCGGAAGTTTCTGAAAAAGAAGCTTAACCATGCAGGCATTTCAAGGATTGAAATCGAAAGGTCATCCAAGCGGGTAAGACTGCGAATCTATGCATCGAGACCCGGGATTATAATAGGCAAGAAGGGTTCTGAGATACTGCTGCTTAAGCAGGAGCTGGAGAAGCAGATATCCCATGAAATTATGATAGATATTCAGGAAGTCAGAAAACCCGAGATAGATGCGCAGTTGATTGCCGAAAGCGTTGCCCAGCAGATTATAAAAAGAGTTGCATTCAGAAGAGCCATGAAACGCGGAGTTGCCTCAGCCATGAGATTCGGCGCAATGGGTGTTAAAATAATATGCTCAGGCCGGCTCGGTGGAGCGGAAATGGCAAGGCGGGAATGGTACCGTGAAGGACGCGTTCCGCTTCATACCTTAAGAGCCGATATCGATTACGGCTTTACGGAAGCCCTTACGACATACGGCATTGTAGGAATCAAAGTTTTTGTTTTTAAAGGAGAGATCCTTAAAAAGGATCAATCTGTAGAGTAGGCTATTAGTACCTTAGAAATAATTTTCTGCGCGTTTCTACCCCTCAAGGGGGTACTGAAAAGAGTGGCAGAAAATTATTTCGTGAAGGTACTTATCCCGTTTATCGGGGTTAGGCTGTAGGCTTTTAGTTTTCACCTACAGCCTACAGGCTGAACAAGGGGAGAGGAAAGCAGATGCTGAGTCCCAAAAAAGTAAAATACAGAAAACAGCAAAAAGGAAGAATGAAGGGCGTTGCCGGCCGGGGATCGAACTTGAGCTTCGGCGAATTCGGACTGCAGGCAATAGAATGCGGCGCGGTCAATTCCAAGGAAATTGAGGCAGCGCGTGTTGCCATGACAAGGCATGTAAAAAGAGGCGGCAAATTGTGGATAAGGGTATTTCCGGATAAGCCGATCACAAAAAAACCTGCTGAAGTTAGAATGGGAAAAGGAAAGGGCGCTCCTGAAGGATGGGTTGCAATCGTCCGTCCGGGGAAAATTCTCTATGAGATGGAGGGTGTCACAAAGGAGCTCGCCAGGGAAGCGCTCAGACTTGCATCGCACAAACTTTCAGTGAAAACCAGATTTATAGACAGGAGCAATATATAAAATGAAAGCGAGTGAGATTAGGGATCTGAGCCGGGAGGAAAGACTCAGTAAACTGAATGAACTGACTGAGGGCCTGTTCAATTTACGTTTTCAGCATGGGGTCGGTCAACTTGAAAGTCCCAAAAAGATGAAACTGAACAAGCGGGAAATTGCACGGATAAAGACTGTTATCCGGGAATCCGAACTTATAAAAAAAGATAAAGAATAATTGCTGCCATGAATAATAGAGGAATGAAAAGACAATTGGTTGGGACTGTCGTGAGCGACAAGATGGATAAAACCGTTGTTGTCCGGATCGAAAGACTGGTCAAACATAAATTTTACCATAAATACGTCAGAAGACGAACTAAATTTGCCGCTCATGACGAAGAGAATTCCTGCAAGACCGGAGATAAGGTTATGATTACCGAATCGAGGCCGTTAAGCAAGACAAAAAGATGGCGTATCAGCAAGATCGTTGAAAAAGCCGTTTGATTTTAAAGGAATATTGAAATGATTCAGGCAGAGACCAGGTTGACGGTGGCAGACAATTCAGGCGCCAAGGTGGTTTATTGCATTAAAGTTCTCGGTGGTTCGAGAAGGCGGTATGCAAGTATCGGCGATATTATTGTCGTATCCGTGAAAGAGGCCATTCCCAATGCAAAGGTAAAAAAAGGCGAGGTTTTAAAAGCCGTTGTGGTGCGCACCAAAAAAGAGATACGAAGGCCGGACGGATCATTTATAAGATTTGACGATAATTCGGCCGTTTTGATTACACCTAACAAGGAGCCTATCGGAACGCGAATCTTCGGCCCCGTTGCACGAGAACTGAGGGCGAAAAAATTCATGAAAATCATTTCGCTGGCCCCGGAAGTATTATAGTTTAATCCCGCTTGTGGAGAAACGGTTTATGATAGAAAACAGATGTGAGATCAAAAAAGACGATAAGGTTAAGGTGATAGCCGGTAAGGATAAGGGTAAAATCGGTAAAGTGGTTAAGGTTATAAGAAAAGATAACAGGATCCTGGTGGAACACGTAAACGTGGTTAAACGGCATACCAGGCCGACAGCCAAGAACAGGCAGGGTGGAATTGTTGCCGGTGAAGCTCCGGTTCATGTATCTAATGTCATGCTGATGTGCAACAAATGCATCAAGCCTGTCCGCATCAAGATGCAAAAGCTTGAGAATGGTAAAAAAGCCCGCGTGTGCCAAAAGTGCAGCGAGGTTATAGATAAATAGAAAAGGAATATAATGACACGGCTAAAACTTTATTATGACAAAGAGGTTGTTCCAAAGCTGGTTGAAACCTTTAAGTATGGGAACAGAATGCAGGTTCCTAAACTGGAAAAGGTAGTGCTTAATATAGGGCTTGGAGAGGCTATTCATAATATAAAACTGCTTGATTCGGCTGTGGATGAGCTTAAGATTATAACGGGACAGAAACCTGTCATTACCCGCTCAAAAAAATCTATCGCCGCTTTTAAGCTGAGAATCGGGATGCCTATAGGGTGCATGGTTACACTCCGCAAGGGTCGCATGTATGATTTTTTGGACAGGCTCCTTAATACGGCTCTTCCGCGCGTAAGAGATTTCAGGGGGGTATCCAGCAAGGCTTTTGATGGATTTGGAAACTATACGCTCGGCATAAAGGAGCATATAATTTTTCCCGAGATCGAGTATGATAAGATAGAGAAGATCAAAGGGCTGAATGTTTGCATCGTGACAACTGCAGCAACGGATGAAGAGGGCAAAGAGCTTTTAAGGCTTCTTGGAATGCCTTTTAAGAATTAGGGACCGTTACGAAATAACCATTTTGTTACGGCTCCTTATGCCGGTCACGGCATTTCAATGTTACGGTTATT
>CAYVMK010000102.1:0-7004 GCA_964452445.1 uncultured Desulfonema sp.
CAAGGTCTGCGATGCTGGCCTCATTGTCGGGATTGCCTATATTGAAAATCCTGCCGTTGCAGCGGTCGTCCTTGTTTTCTATTATACGGTAAAGGCACTCGACGCCGTCACTTACATCGGTAAAGCAACGTTTCTGTCTTCCTCCGTCAACAAGCTGAATGGGGGTGCCTTCAGTCAGGTTAAGAATAAGCTGGGTGATTGCCCTTGAGCTTCCGACCCGGGCGGAATCAAGACTGTCGAGCCTCGGCCCGATCCAGTTGAATGGCCGAAAAAGGGTAAACTGAAGTCCTTTTTGAGCCCCATAGGCCCAGATTACCCGGTCAAGAAGCTGTTTTGAGCAGGAATATATCCAGCGCTGCTTCTGAATAGGACCGACAACGAGTTTTGATTTGTCCTCGTCGAATTTTTCGTCATCGCACATCCCGTATACTTCCGAAGTCGAAGGGAAAATAACTCTCTTGCCGTATTTTGCGCAGTACCTGACTATGCGCAGGTTTTCCTCAAAATCGAGTTCAAAGACCCTTAAAGGATTGCGCACATATTCTATCGGAGTGGCAATTGCGACCAGCGGCAGGACAATATCGCATTTACGCACATGATACTCGATCCATTCCCGATGAATTGAGATATCTCCCTCTTCGAAATAAAATCCCTCCCGGTCTTTTATTCTGCAGATGGATTCTGCCTGAAGATCCATTCCGTGAACTTTGTATTTGCCGCTGTCGAGCAGCCTTTCACTCAAATGGTTTCCGATAAATCCGTCAACGCCCAGTATAAGTATGTTCGTTTTTGTGCCCCTTGTGGCGCTGCGGCATGGTTTTTTGCCAAACCTGAGCCCTTCAACAAGGTTCATCTGTCCGGCGAGCTGGGGCCCGTTCATATAAATGCCGTCTTCAGACTGACCGTATTCCACACAAACAGAGCCCCGGCCGCAGGAGATAAGAAGCGGGTCGGTTGAAATGATTGTGCCCGGGATACCCCCTGTATTTGCCGTCCTGCTCACTTTCCAGAAGATGTATTTTCTGTCTCCGGCAAAACTGAATGCGCCGGGATAGGGATAGGTTACTGCTCGAACCAGATTCCATATGGCTTCAGCGCTCTGGTTCCAGTCGATTTCACCATCTTCGGGAGTCCTTCCCCCGAAATAACTTGCCTTGGAATTATCCTGGGGTATCCTTGCAACCGTGCCGTTTTTAATCTGCGGCAAAACTTCATCCAGAAGAGAGATTGATGCCTGAACAGCCTTTTTATGGAGGGTCAGCGCCGTATCATCATCTGCTATCGGCATACTCCTCTGAGCTGCGATATCTCCGTCGTCAGGCCTGGGCGTCATATAATGAAGGGTTACACCGGTCTCTTTTTCGCCGTTAACGAGAACCCAGTTTATCGGACACCGGCCGCGATATTTCGGAAGCAGCGAGCCGTGCAGATTAAGACATCCTGACGGCGGAATATTTAAAAGCGCTGGTTTCAGCATATCCCGGTAGTAAAAGGAGA
The DNA here is from genome assembly GCA_964452445.1 of uncultured Desulfonema sp. Taxonomy (GTDB): domain Bacteria; phylum Desulfobacterota; class Desulfobacteria; order Desulfobacterales; family RPRI01; genus RPRI01. The sequence continues at coordinate 1,498 of CAYVMK010000102.1, forward strand.
AAAGAATATCGGGCTTCAATTCTTTTATCTTCTCAATCCACAGGGGGTGATTGATATCCTCCGGAGCAAATACCGGTATTTTATATCCGGAAGCCATTTCAGCCACCGAATCAAACCATATCCGCTCTGAAGGGGAATCGTTATGGGTGAATACAGCGGCAATTTCAAATCCATGTCGTAATAAAGCCTCGATTCCCGCGCAGCCAAAATTATGATAACCCAGTACTATTGCTCTCACTTTAATTTCCTTTATTAATGTTTCTTCCCGAAACTCTTTTTATCAAAAAGAAAGGACGGGACCTGACATTGTTGTATATCCGTCCTATATATTCTCCAAGCAAACCCATGCCCATAAACTGGGCTCCTATAAAGATAAATAAAATTGCAAACAGGGTAAAAACCCCCTCTCCGGCCCAGGCAGAACCCAGAATGATGCGCAGAAGCAATAAAAAAAAGCCGAACCCGATCCCGAGGATGGCTATTCCAACGCCTATAATGCTTAACAGGCGCAGAGGAAATGTTGTCATAGATGTAAAAAGATCGAACATAAGATTAATAAGTTTTGAAAAGGAGTATTTTGTAACACCGCCGCGGCGCGCTTCATGCCGGACTTCAATTTCCGTAACGGTATGAGCGTAGTTGTTGGCCAGAATCGGAATAAAGGTGCTGCGCTCATCACACTCAAGAACAGTATCGACGATATTTCTCTGATAAGCCCGCAGCATGCATCCGTAGTCATGCATCATAACGCCCGTTGATTTCTGAACGGCCTTGTTTATAATTGCCGAAGAGATTCTTCTGAAGAGCGAGTCTTCCCTCTCTTTCCTGACTGTGCCTACCACATCATATCCCTTCCGAGCTGTTTCAACAAGCCTTGGAATCTCTTCAGGAGGATTTTGCAGGTCGGCATCCAGAGTCACAATGATATCGCCTCTCGATTCCTTAAAACCTGCCATGACCGCAGCATGCTGACCGTAATTGCGGTTTAAAAACACGCCTATAATTTTGCCGGGATGATTTTCAGAAGCCCTGCCGATTATTTCAGGCGATGAGTCTTTGCTGCCGTCATCTATCAGAATTATCTCATACTTTATTCCGATACTGTCACATGCGCTCAGGCATCGGGGGATAAGCTCATTCAAATTGTCATCCTCGTTAAACACAGGTATTACAACAGACAAAAGATTAAAACCACTCATTTTCTTCTCCGTAAATTACTTTATTGAAGCTAACACATCCTTGATGGCATCAATAACATCATCCACATCTTCCCTTTTCATATCTGGGAAAAGAGGAAGTGAACAAATCCGGTCTGAATTCCATTCTGTGTTCGGCAACAAGCCATTTGTTAACTTCATGTTTTCGCGGTAATATTTTTGCAGGTGAACAGCCCTGAAATGTAATCCTGTTCCGATATTGCGCCCCTTAAGCTGGTCCATAAATTGATTGCGGGTTCTTTTTGCCTTATCTATGTCAATGCGTATGATAAAGAGATGCCATGAATGTTTAACGGGATAAGAGGGCAAACCCAGTGGCAGTATTTCATCAATCTCTTCAAGACGTTTTTTGTAATAAAGGGCCAATTCAGTGCGCCTTGCATTGAAAACCTCGATTTTTTTAAGCTGCTCAATACCAAGAACGGCCAATATATCGGGGAGATTATACTTGAATCCCGGTTCAATAACCTCTGCCTGGGGAGACCTCCCCTGCATGTTACGGTCATATGCGTCAATACCCAGGCCGTGGAATTTCAGGCAACGGACGCGATCCAGAAATTCCGTATCATCGGAGCAGAACATTCCGCCTTCGCCGGTAGTAATATTCTTGATGGGATGAAATGAAAAAACAGACGTGCCTGTTTTGCCGATCCTGCTTCCTTTATAAGCCGTCCCAACTGCATGAGCCGCATCTTCGATAATTTTTATATTCCGATTTGCTGCAAGCATGCGAACCGGATCCATATCAACAGGAGCGCCTGCAAAATGGACAGGTATGATAAGCCTGGTTCTGTCCGTTATCTTTTCATTGACCGTATCTTTTGTAACCATAAGGGTATCTTTGTCAATATCGACAAAAACAGGTTTCGCGCCGCATAAAACAATCAGATTAACCGTAGATACCCACGTCATTGACGGTGTGATTACTTCATCTCCATTCCCGATTCCAAGGGCTTTCAGGGCAAGGTGCATTCCGGCTGTGGCTGAAGATAAACAGACCGCCCCGCCACACCCTGTATAATCTTTAAATGCTGTCTCAAATTCAACAGCTTTTCGGCCTGTAGTGATCCATCCGGAACGGAGCACTTCCGAGACTTCGGCAATCTCATCCTCACTGATGGATGGCCTGGAAAAAGGCAAAAATTCTTTTCTCATTTATAAAAAACCTCATCGTCCATTCCCAGATAAAACATTAGTCCTCTTTTTAAGAGTTCTGAGTATTATAAAGATGGTAAATCCTATACCAAAAATTATACCCCACATCAAGTCCAGTTCAAGTTACCCTGTGGCGTCAGGCTTGTTCCGTTGCTTTTCATGGCAAGGTCGTATCCCCGCGCCGAGGCAGAGAAACCGTTACCCGCGTCCAAGCCCCTTGTCGGCTCTCGAATTTTACCTTTCCGCCATGAAGTTCGACGATTCTTTTCACGATGGCCAGGCCCAGGCCGGAACCGCCATGCCGGATCGATCTGGACTTTTCGACCCGGTAGAATTGATCAAACACCCTGGGGATTTCAGCCTCGGCAACGCCGGAGCCTGTGTTGGCGACGGTTACCGTCAGTTCGGCAGCAGACTGGTCGCACGTCAGTTCAATATGTCCACCATCAACGTTGTACTTGACGGCATTATCCAGAATATTTGAAAAGGCGCGGCGCAGTTTTTCCCCATCTCCCAGAGTAAAAAGCGGCATGGGAAGGCGGATGTCCATTTTGATGTTGCGGGTGTCAGCCAGAAATTTATATTCCTCTGCCAGGGATGATAACAGCTCGGTTATTTGGACCTGCTTCGGATCGATGCCGGTCAGCGTTTCCAGGGATGACAGGCTTAACAGATCTTTTACCAATCGCTCTATGCGCAATACCTGATTGTTTAATCGGAGAAGGTTATCCCTCACAAAGGGCGGCAAACTTTCCCCGTCACAGGTACAAATTTCATCGACAGCCAGCCGTATGGTGGTTAGCGGCGTTTTCAATTCATGAGATGTATCGAAGAGAAAATTCTTCTGCCTCACAAAAGAATATTGCAGCCGGTCCAGCATCCGGTTGATGGTCCTCGCGAGTTCGCTGAATTCATCCCTTCCTTCTCCATGAGGTATCCGCTGATCAAGATTCTTTTCACTGATATCTTGCGCCAGATCTTTCATTTTACCAATCGGCTGCAATATCTTGCCGGCCATGAAACGGCTGATGGCGATCAACGCAAGGGTGGAAAAAATAAGCCCGGCCGCAATGCCGAAAGCCAGTTCCCAGATTTCTTCTTCCAATTTTTCCATGGCCCGGGCGATTTGCACAACGAACGACCTGCCTTCTAACTCTATCGAAAAGCTCCTGACCCGAAAGGTTACTTCCTGGCTTCTGTCCTGATCCAGGTTGATTTGTTCGCGTGGGATGATGGCGCTGGCAATAGCGCTGGAGCCGGGTTTCACCGGAGAAAGCTTTACCGATTGTGCCAGGTCGGACTGGAAAAGCATCTTGTTGGCGCCCTGCTCGTAAATCTCGATCCAATACCCTTTCATTGCCTGAGAAGCGGAATCCAGCGGCCACGAATCTGATTCTTTTTGTCTTTTCACGATCATCCGGGTTGTTCTGTACGCCTCCTCTTTCAGTACGGTATCCAGAAGTTCGAAAGGTTGCTCCAACAATTCATAAAACACAACAACGGAAAACAATAAGCTGGAAACCAAGCCGGCCCCGACAATAAAGAGTGTGATCTTTGTTTTGACGGTCATTGTTCCGCGTCTCCGATGATATACCCTACGCCGCGGATGGTTCGGACAATCTTGCCTTGGCCTGAATCACCGATTTTTTGACGAAGATTCTTGATATGAACATCCATGAAATTGGACATGCTGAAGGGGTCGAAATCGTCCCCCCATACATGTTCGGCCAGACTGAAACGCGACACGGCCCTGTTTTTATTGTGCAGGAGAAATTCAAGGATGGAAAACTCTCTGGGGGTCAGCTCGACCGGTTTTCCGCCCCTGGTTACCTTGCGACTTACCGTGTCAAGCTCAAGGTCCTGAACCTGCAAGGCGGATTCACACTGGCCTCCGGATCTCCTGAGCAAAGCACGCACGCGGGCCAACAACTCATCCGAGGAAAACGGTTTGACCAGGTAGTCATCCGCACCAAGGTCGAGTCCCTTCACCTTATCTGCCATATCTCCCTTTGCGGTAAGCATGAGTACCGGAGTATCGATCCCGGCCTTTCGCGCGTCTTCCAAGACGGTCAACCCGTCGATTTTCGGCATCATGATATCGAGAACAATCAAATCGAAAGGCGTTTCGAATAATTTGTCCAGCACCTTTTCGCCATCCATTGCCGTCTCTACGATGTAACGCCGGGTTGTTAAAATTTGCTGTAATTGTTCCAGCAGCGAGTAATCATCATCTGCGATCAAAATTCTCACAATCGCGTGCTCCCTAACCCCAATAAACGGGGCTTTTTTCAGTACCCCCTTGAGGGGTATAGGTGCGTTAACGAAATTATTTTTACCGGAAAAGCACGGAAAATAATTTCTAACTTACTAAAATTGTTTTTTGCCCGTTTGCCGGTAATGGCTAAATTTCTTACACCGTGACAGGCAACTAATCCGAACAGTTACGCAGACCGGATAATCAGCCAAACATCGATGCAAATCACAGCCACATACGGGTAAGGCGGATAATCACAATCATCGAATCAGTAAGATTCATCAATAATTTCCTGTATACCACCAATGATTGTGATTGTCATGATATATTACCTTGAAATAACATCAATAAACCGACAAACAGCCATGTTCAATACTTCCAGAGAATATATCCGAAAGGACCGCTCTGATCCTGAAAAACAGGCCTGGGAAGCTGATCCCGCCATCGAGCCACTTTCTTAGCTCTGGCGATCAGCACTACTTTCCTCCGGTTTTGATTTATAAAATAGACGGCAGATTGCATGTCAAGCAATCTCCCGTCCGCATCTTTAAAACCCAATCCGTAATCAAATTCGCCGGTTCCTCCAAGCAGGTAAACATCACTGTGTTTTAGATACCAGCTGACAGCCCCGACCGAGTTTTCATCGGAAATGATAATATTTTCGTCAGTGATGTCTTTCTTGTGTTGTTCCAGTAAAACACCCGGCGCTTTTACCTCAATAGTCAGGTCGGGGATGGTATAGTGAACAACAAAGAAAAGGAGAAGCGGCGCTATACCGAAAAGGAGGGCTTTGTCTTTTCCATTCCGGTTTCGGAAGGACCAAAAGCACAGCAGCACAGAAAAAAAGAAGCCATTTATCAGCATCATAACTTTCCATGGCT
>CAYVMK010000103.1:0-6989 GCA_964452445.1 uncultured Desulfonema sp.
GTCTTAAATTAGACGATTTTCAAAAGTGCAATTAATGCAACGTTTCCGTTAATTTACAAGATAGAGGAAGGGCAAGTAGTATTCGAACGTACCGGGTCACATTCAGATCTTTTCCGCAGGTAAAGTCTAATATCGAACATCGAATCTCGGACTTCGAATATCGCCTTACGCCTTACGCCTTTCACCTCTCGCCTTTGGCCTCTTGCATCTTATTTTCTACTTTGTGCCTCTGTGCCTTTGACCTTTTCACTTGGACCCTCGACCCCCTGAACCCTCGACTCCTTGAATCCTTTATTTTGTGCCTTTGACCTTTTCACTTGAACCCTCGAACCCTCGAATCCTTGAATCCTTTTTTTCCCTATTCAAACTTAAACCCTTCTTCCCTGAATAGCTTCAAGCAGGTATCCACCACATCTGGGTCATATAGAACCCCTTTGTTTTTTTCAATTTCTCCCAGGGCAGCGTCAATTCCTAAGGCGGGACGGTACGGTCGGTGAGAAGCCATGGCCTCCACCACATCGGCAACGGCAATAATTCTGGTTTCCAGGAGAATATCCTTGCCTGACAACCCCTGAGGATACCCCGAACCATTCATCCTCTCATGGTGTTCCAGTATGATCCTTGCTACAGGCCGGGGGAACTCGATGTTCTTCATGATATCATAACCTGCCTGAGAGTGTGTCCTGATCAATTGCATTTCAATGTTTGATAACTTGCTGGGTTTGCTGAGAATTTCTGCTGGTACGTACACCTTGCCGATGTCATGTATGACCCCTGCCATTTGAATGCCTCTGATCATCTCTTCCGAAAGATTCATTTTTTTAGAAATGGCGGCGGCAAGCCTGGCTACCTTATCCTGATGACCTGCAGTGTATGGATCTCTTGTTTCCACAACCATCGACATCGCTCTTATCGTGTCTCCCATGCTTTTCTCTAACTGTTTGATGCTCTGTTGAATTTTTTCTTCGGCTTGCCTGTATTGGGTTATGTCGTCAATGGTAAAAACCACTTCGCTGATATTACCCGACTCGTCAAAGATGGGAGCGCCGTTGATTGATAGGAACACCCGCTGTCTGCCGGATAATTCAACGGCATGACGGACCCCATAGACCGGATTGCCGGTGTTCATCACCTGGATGAACGGCAACTGCTCTTCAGGAAACGGATTCCCGTCAAAGTCTGTGATATGCCATTCGGAAGCGCTATAGCCCCGTTGGGTGATTTCATCTTTCGTGAGACAAAATATGTCCTCAGTCCGTTTGTTGGCGAATACGATTTGCCCCTTACGGTCAACAACCGTAATGCCTGCAGGACTGGTCTTCATGATGCGATCGACCATGCTGCGCTCCCTGAGCAGCCATTCCTCCGCCCGCTTTTGCTCGGTAATGTCTCTGAAAAACAAGATTTGGCCAAGGTATTGTCCTTCGGTGCTCAGCAGGGGAGATGAATATCCGTCGAGGCATCTGCCATCGGCAAACTCGATTTCTTTTCTGCTTTTTTCGGTGCGGTGCTCGCAAAGATACGCGACTCTGTGGCCAAATTCCTCCGGATCCTTTAACTGTTTTAAAGCGCATTCCAGCATCATGGCATCGTCTTTTGCGTCCATAATATGCTGAGGTATCTTCCATAATTCGCCGAAAAGTTTGTTGAAAAGGATGGGACGTCGTTCGTTGTCCACGGCCAATATTCCGTCAAGGGATGTTTCCGACTGGGCTTCCAGGAGCATTGTCTTGATCGACAGCGCTTTCGCTGACAGCCTGCGGGCAACTGCTATGCCGATACTGGCTCCAATCTCCTCAAAATATTGGATCATCTCAATCGAAAAAGAATCCCGCCGCGAATCGTTCAATTGTAAAAGACCGATGATCTCATCCCCTGACCGCAGGGGAATCAGGGCTACCGATTTATACCCTTCAGAATTGCAGCGGTTTCTTGTGCGGACCTGACGCTCCTCCTCGGTTGTAGATGCTGAGAGTTTCGTCGTGCTGTTCGTCCAGAAGCTTCCGGCCTCCGTGAAAAAAGGCTTTGAAGGATCCGTCCGGCCGCACAGGATGTTCCCGCACATGCATTCGAGATAGGGATGTCCCTCAGAATCCCTAATAATTTCACCGGCGGCGTCGCGCGCGCAAAGGGAATTCTCGGCTTCCAGGAAATGGTCGGAAAAACCGCTGGTCACATAGTAGGGGTAATCTTCTCCCTCCCGCAGCCGTATCCCGACGGCCTCGATGCCCGTGCTTTCCTTCAACAGATGGAGGATATTGTCGATCAGTTTCGGAATATCGTTCGAGCGGTTCAGCGTTTCAAAAATTCTGCCGGTCAGGGCCTGCCGCCTCTCTGCAAGTTTCCGCTCAGATATATCCTCCGCAATCCCATCATAATTGAGAAGTTCCCCTTTTTTATCTCGAACGGCACGGATGTTGATGGACACCCATATTATGCGGCCATCCTTCCGATAGAAGCGGGTTTCAAATGATTTTATCTGGCCGTATTCTTCGATCATCTGTATTAATTTTGTCCGTTCTTCCGGATTCACATAGAGTTGACCGGCAATATCCGTCACGGTAGCCATTAACTCTTCGGGAGAATCATAGCCCAACATGGTTGCCATAGCTCCATTGGCGGTGATGAACTGACCTTCCTGAGTCGTCTGGTAAATGCCCTCGATCGCGTTCTCGAAAATGGAGCGGTATTTCTCTTCCGCCTGGCGTATCCGGATATTCAACCATGTATTTTCCAGGATGGGAGCAATGATGCTGACAAGAATGCCGAGCGCCTTTACCTGTCCCAGGGTAATGTGGCGATGGCTCTTTGTGACATTGACATTCAATACGCCGACCAGATTGCCTCCCGCCATCATCGGCGTGGAAACGGCGGCACTAATATCGGCGCGCGGATGAACAGGAGAAAAACGTTGATCATCAACCTTTCCATTGATGATCACGGTCTCGCTGTTACGCGCCACCCAGCCGGCAATGCCCCGCTCCATCGGCACACGCTCCCCGACATACTCTCTGTGCCCGCCACGGGAAACGGCGACATAAAGCGCCTTCCCGTCACGGGTCGGCAACATGATGGACACCTCATCCGCAGTGCATTGCTGAAGGGCGGCATCAGCAACTTTATTCAGAATGGCATTCAAATCGGAAGAAAAAGCGACCGCCTTACCCAGTTCATGAATGGCTACGGTCTCTTTAAGCTGTATATTATCCATCCGCAGACTGCGCACTTCCATGGCGCGGGAGAGTATTGGCAGAAGCGTATCAAGCTTGAAAGGCTTCAGTACATAATCAAACGCTCCTGTCTTCATAGCCTCCACAGCCGTCTGAACCGTCCCATGTCCGGTCATGATGATGCCGACAAGATTCGGATCAATTTCAAGACCGGCCTGAAGCAGGGCAATGCCGTCCATTTCCGGCATCATCAAATCAGTCAGAAGCAGGTCGTAATCCTGTTCCACAAGAACCTTCAATGCGTCGGCGCCGGTGGTAAATCCCATCGTTTCGTATCCCTGATCGGCGAGCGCCTCACAAAGGGCCGTCATCAGCTCGGCTTCGTCATCAACGATCATGATGCGGCCCACTTTGAGATTATTTTTATCCATTTTCATATCCCCCAACATTGTTCAAAGTCATCCATCTTTGACCGCTTCGTAAAAAGCCGGGATCTCACGCCAAGCCACAAAGAATACAAAGTTAACTTATTAATAATAAATGATATTTTCTTGGTGTTCTTAGCGCCTTTGTGAGAAAATAAAGTTTTTTTGAGTCCATCAGCTCATAGCGATGCCGTATTATGTCCATTCGAGAAAGGCAGGGTGACACGTACTCTTGTCCCGTTTCCGGGCCCCTCCCCGCTTGTGATATTGAGTGTTCCATTGTGCGCCTGAATAATGCGCCTGCAAATAGCCAATCCCAATCCTGTGCCTTTTCCTTCCGGTTTCGTGGTATAGAATGGTTCCATAACTTTGGGTAAATTCTCAGGCGGTATGCCCACACCCGTATCGGCAATCTCGATAATCACAAAGGCTTCGCCTTGGGGGTCGGGGATCGGGGTTCGGCCTCCGGCCCGGAGAGGGATCGGGGGTCGGGGATCGGGGGTCGGGCCTACCCCTGACTCCTGCCCCCCACTCTCCGATCCCTGATCCCCGACCCCTGACCCCTGTTTAAACACCCGGATCGTAAGCGTTCCTCCATCCGGCATGGCGTCGCTTGCATTTGTGAACAGGTTCAGAAACAACTGTCTCAATTGCTGACGGTCTGCATGGATAAGCTGCTCCCCGGATTTGAATTCCCGCGCTACTGCAATATTGTGCTTGCGTAAGTGATAATGAATAAGTTCAAGCGTCTTTTCGATCTCTTCACACACGTTTACCGTGGAGATCTGCGGTTGACTCCGGCGGCTGAATTGCAGGAGATTGCTCACGAGATTTCCCATACGCTCGACCTCCTTCCAGATGATTTTCAGCTCCCGCAGGCGCCGATCATCCCCGGTTGACTGAGCGATGAGCAATTCAACCCTTAAGCTGACAGTGGCCAGGGGATTGTTCAGTTCGTGGGCAATACTGGATGCCAGTTCGCCCATCGTTGCCAGCTTCTCCACTTGCAACAGTTGCTGCGACATGGTCTTTACCGCATCATTTTTTTCCTGCAGAGCCGCCTCTGCCGCCTTGCGTTCGGCAATTTCATCACGAAGGGCTGCCGTCCTTTGATCAATTATTTCTTCGAGGCCTTGATTGAGTTTTTTCAGTTCATCCTGTGCTTCGATCAGCGCAAGGTTCTTTGTAACAGCCGTTTCATAAGAGGAAAGAAGAAGATTGATAATCTGTGCCCGGATTGAAGTAATAGAATATGTTTCGCCTCTATATGAGATATCGATGGCTTCTTGGGGAGGGTCTTGACTCTTCAGATTCTCGTTCAGGCGCTGAATCGTTGAAAGCAAGTGGTTTTCATCATAGGGTTTGGTAAGGAATTTATCGGCGCCGCATTGCAGCGCTTTGATGACATCCTGTGGCTGGGAGAGGGAAGTGAGGAGCATAACCGATATATCTCTGTATGACTCGCTGGATTTGATTTGCCGGCAAAGCTCATACCCGTCCATTTCCGGCATGATGATATCGGAAATGACGATCAGTGGTTTGGAATTTTTTATCGACCGGAGAGCTTCGCTTCCATTAGAGACAACGGTTGCATCAAAGCCGTTCTTTTCAAGGATATGCTGTAATTGCATGGCCTGAGTCATGCTGTCCTCTGCGATGAGAACTTTTATTTTATCCATATTTCTCCCTTCAACGTCCTGTCCGGTTTTCCTCGAAATATTCCCCGTTTATTTATGTTTTATCCATTCCCGGCCATTTTTGCCTTCAGCAGCCCCGCAAGAAGTTCTGCAATCTTCGGCGGAGAGAGCACGTAGGTTGCGGCATTTAATTTCACCGCTTCGCCGGGCATGCCGTTAACAACGCAACTCTCCTTATCCTGCGCAATGGTAATGGCGCCTTTCTCTTTCATCATTTTCAATTCCGCCGCCCCATCACAACCCATACCGGTCAGCAATACACCCGCCGCTCGCGGACCCAGGGTTTGCGCGACGGAACGAAAGAGATATGCAACCGAAGGTCGCAAACCATTCTCCGGAGCGTGATCGCTGAGGACGATGTGCGGGCCGTTACCGATTCCCAGATGAAAACCATCCGGGGAGATATACCCATGTCCCGGCAGAGGATACTCGCCATGTAAAGCGATGTGCACCGGAAAGTGGGTGGTGCCGGAAAGCCATTCTACGAAACCATTGGCAAACCCTGCCGCAATGTGCTGAACCATGAGCACGGGAACAGGCAGGTTCCGGGGTAAACCGGAAAGGATCTGTTGCAGCACAGGCGGTCCCCCGGTGGAAGCGCCGATCGCAATCGCTTGAATTTGAACGTCTGTTTTCCGGACTTCCATTCTCTCCGTCGGTGGCGGCACCCTTTTTTTTACCGCAGGGTGGCGTTTCACAACCTTGATCTCGGACATCAGTTTTACCGTCCGGATCAGTTCTCCGGCGGCTGTCTCATGCTCCGGGTGGCCGATCCCCGGCGGGCGGAGAACCACTGCCAAAGCGCCGGCTTCCACGGCGCGGAATGTGGAGGCGAGCTCTTTGGCTCTGAGGCTTCCGGTCACGATGACGATCGGCGTCGGCGCGGATTCCATGATCGCTCGTGTCGCCTCAAAACCATCGACCCTGGGCATGTGGATATCCATTGTAATGACATCGGGACGCTTTTGTTTGACCGCTTCAAGGGCTTCTTCGCCGTTGTTGGCGATGCCCACCACCTGAATGGCCGGATCCGAAGTAAAAATGTGCGCCAGATATTCCTGGACGACTTTTGAATCTTCAACAATAAGAACCTTTATCGGGGGTCGGGGAACAGGGGTCGGGGGTCGGGGAACAGGGGTCAGGGATCGGGAACCAGATCGGGGGTCGGGGGTCGGGGATCGGGGATCGGATCGGGGATCAGTCATTTTGCACCTCTCACCTTATGTTTTTCAAGAGATCTGCGTAAGCCATTGAGCATCCGACCGATTGCAGCCGCTTTACCCATCAAAGAATCTACCTGGCTTTTGTCAATGTAGTTTAAATGTTCTGCTATCTGAATATGTGTTTCCAATTCCGCAAGTGAGCCATAGGCAATTGATATATACTGGATAAATTCTTTGTTATGCTGCCGTGACCTGCCTTCAGCGATATTTGCCGGAACAGAGACTGCTGCACGCTGTAACTGACTGGCAAGTCCGTATGCCTCATTCACGGGAAAACCCTTCGTAATTTGATAACATTGCACTACTAACTCCATAGCCTTTTGCCATACTTCCAAATCGCGATAGCTTTGAATCGTCATTTATTTTCCTTTCCCTGCCCCCGGCCCCTGACCCCTGATCTCCAGCCCCCGATCCCTGTTCCCTGACCCCTAAATAAGTCTTTTAATCACAACCAACCCAAACACACCCAACACA
>CAYVMK010000104.1:0-5945 GCA_964452445.1 uncultured Desulfonema sp.
CTTTGAAGAAGCATGTAATGTTCGGTCACAAGCGGAATAATTACAACCGGGTATTCCGAACCCTGAGATTTATGGATGGATATGGCATATGCCGGCGATGCCTCGTCCAGTTCCTCAAAGTCGTATTCGACAAGCCTGCCATAATAATTCACGGAAAGCCGTTTCTTTTTTCCGTCGATTTCAACCACAGTTCCAATGTCGCCGTTGAACACCTCCTTCTGGTAATTATTCTTAAGATGCATTACCTTGTCGCCCTCCTTGAACCTTCCGCCCATAGTCTCAACGACTGCAGGATTCGGATTCAGGGCCTTCTGGAGAGTCTGGTTCAAATTCAGGGTCCCCGCAACCCCTTTGTGCATGGGTGTCAGCACCTGGATATCATTTACGGGATCAAAACCGAAAGAGCCGGGAATTATTTTTTTGCAAAGCTCAACTATAATGGGCGGTATGCGGTCGGGTTTATTCTGCTCGATAAAACAGAACTCGGATATGGCGACTGAGGCATCCGGCTCCTCAAAAACAGGGAATTCACCCTCCCGGACCCTGTGCGCATTGACAATTATCGGGCTCTCTCCGGCCTGCCGGAATATTTTGCTCAGATAAAAAACAGGTATCTTCCCGGAGTTTATCATGTCCGAAAGGATGTTTCCGGGGCCGACCGACGGAAGCTGGAAAATATCGCCGACAAGTATAAGCACGGAATTTACAGGAACCGCCGTGACGAGATTATACATCAGAAGAGTATCAACCATCGAGGCCTCGTCTATTATCACGGCGTCGGCCTCAATCGGATTGTCCCGGTTCTTATCGAAACAACCGTCAATTGCGTTATACCCGAGAAGCCTGTGAATGGTCTGCGCTTTTCGTCCCGTCACTTCCGCAAGGCGCCTTGCGGCCCTGCCTGTGGGAGCGGCAAGCTCTATCGTTTTCCCGGTAGAATCAAAGATGGCGGCGACTGATCTTATAAGAGTTGTTTTGCCTGTCCCGGGTCCTCCCGTAATTACAGCTATGCGGTGTGAAAATACCCCTTCAAGAACACCAAGCTGCTCCTGCGACAGTTTGATGGCGAGTTTTTTCTGAACTTTTTCGGTTATCTCTCCGGGATCCATTTTAAACGGAGCAACCGGAATTGAAAGATAAGCCGAAAGCCTCTGTGCCAGTCCTGTTTCAGCCTGATATAATTCCTTCAAATATACGGCATCGGTTTCAAATCGGCCGGAATTCCTTTCGACAATGATTTCACCCGATCCGGACAGATAGTCCGCTCCGTCTATTGCCGCATCATATTCAATCTCAAAATTATCCCTGCATTTTTCTATCAGCCTGCTTCCGTATAAAAATACATGCCCGTCATTTGCGCCCTGCTCCATCAGATGGAGAATGCATGCCCTGACCCTTTCGGGCTTATCCTGCAAAAAGCCGAGCTTTCCCGCAATTGTATCGGCAATATAAAAACCGGGACCCGGGATATCTTTTGCAATGCAATAAGGATCCTGCCTCAGAAGATCAACCGCATTATCGCCATAGATTTTCAATATCTTTCCGCAATAAGAGGTTTTAACCCCCATCTCGGAAAGAAATTGCATGAGATTTCTCACGGAATGATGACTTTTCCAGGCATTTTCTATTGACGCCGCTTTTGCTTTTCCTATTCCCGGAACTTCAAACAGTCTTTCAGGATTTTTTTCTATTACTTCAAGCGTTGTTTCTCCGAAACAGCCGACCAGCCTGCCGGCCAGCGAAGGGCCTATCCCTTTTATGATCCCGGATTCCAGGTATTTTTTTATTCCTTCAACACTCCCCGGAAGAGTCACCTCGTAAGTTTTTATCCTCAACTGCTGACCGTATCGCGGATGGGTCTCCCAGCTCCCGCTTATTTTGAGGGATTCACCCGGACTGACAGCCGCCATGAAACCGACAACAGTAACAGGGTTTTCCACTCCTGGAGTTTTAATTTTAGCGATTGTATAGTGGGTTTCCGCATTGAAATACGAGACATGATCGAGGTGGCCTTCGATAATCGTGGCAAAAGGATCAGCATTCATCATTGACAATTATCCACATTGGCAATTATCCATACGGCCGCTTCATAAAGATCACGTGTGATATGATCCGGATAAATCTTCTTTTCTTCCAGCAGAGACACTGCCTGTTCATAATTTCCCGTTTTAACCAGTATGGCATATCTGCATCCGGCTCTTCTCGCGCACTCAATATCCTTCGCGCTGTCGCCGATCATAACGGAATCTTTTGCATCTATTCCATACTTCTTCAAAGCTTCGAGAATGAGTCCCGGCTCCGGTTTCCGGCATGAGCAGCCATCCTCAGGCTTGTGGGGGCAGAAGAATATGTCTTTAATTTCACCGCCTCCATCTTTGACCGCTTTTTTCATCATGGCATGAATAAACTCAAGATCATCCAAAGAAGCCATTTTGCGGTTGATTATCGACTGGTTTGTAATGATCACAACCTGATAATTTTTCTCAGTCAAAAGCCTTATCGCGTCCAGGCTTCCAGGCAGAAACTCAAACTCCGCCCAGCTCTTCACATAATCCGGTGAGTCTTTATTTATAACTCCATCCCTGTCCAGGAAAACATATCTTTTGGCCATTTCACCTTTCATTGTTTACACGCATAAACCTTTGCATAACATGCTTTCTGTCCCTGCACCTCTTGTCCCATTAATCCCCGGTTATTTTAATCTTGATTTCCAATAACCCGGATCACGTCGCAGATGCATAACTGCAAGAATATACACAGTTTGGCTTTCAACGCTATAGAGAACGGCATATGGAAAACGGCCAATGAGACGGCGACGGATATCCATATCAAACACTGGCCATGTTTTTGGCTGCTCGATTATACTTTGAATGGCTAAATAAATTTCTCGAGCAAAATCATGACCAAGACCAATATGGCTTTCTTCGTAGTAATTGATGGCCGAAAGAAATTCCTCTTCCGCTTCGGGATGAAAATCGTATGTCATTTTTCGAAGCGCTTCCATATTTTCTTGAATATTTCTTCACCAGAAATGGATTTCACTTTACCTGATCGTAATTCTTCCAAACGCGATTTGGCCTCTGATGCCCATTTTTGATCGTTTTCTTCATTCAAAGGATTCATACTACGAAGAAGAGAGTCCACTAATAAAGCTCTTTCTTCTATCGGGAGAGAAATCGCGTCATCAATCAAATCTTGTGTTTTACCCATATTTCACCTCTAAAATAATTTTCTTGTCTGAGTTTCTGACATTTTATTACCATGCCTTGTATACCGTCAATCAATTTAGACCGACCATTGTATATTAAGTTGCTTTTTGTTTTTACGCCAGGGTATCAATTTCAATCAGCTAAACGACCACCGCTCCATCCCTGTCCAGAAAAACATATCTTTTGGCCATTTCATCTGTCATCGGCTGCTCTCATAAACCTTTGCATAACACGCTTTCTGTCCCTGCGCCTCCTGCCTCATGCCTCGCCGGCATTGATGAAGCCGGGCACTGGGAACAGATTGTTATTATTTAACGGCCTCACTGTCGCGAGACCCGCCACGGGTATCGCGTGCGAGTGAAGGCGATTATTGGGCGTCAGCATGCACCTTCCACAATCTTGATTTCATCTGCCGTCAGGCCGTAAAGTTCGTACACCAGACGGTCGATCTCCGCGTCGGTCGTCGTAACGGCGTTCTGCAATGCGGCTTTTTCGGATTCTGATTTTGCCCCGCGCAGCTTCGGCGTCAGCACCAGCATCTTCTCCACCAGCGCCACCAGTTTGTCGTGCCGCCCTTTGTCGGTGGGATTTGAAAGCTGTACCCTTGGTATCGGAAAAGCTCGAATATCTCCGATGAGAACTTTGGGAAACGCATGCCTAGTTCCCTTAGGCGAGGCGTAACGATGAAACCAACTCAGAAAACGGGAATTCAAAATTCCGAGCAGAAACTCCAGATGAAGATTTTCCACAACCAAGCATGAAATGATGCCTGGATCATGATAAAGAACTGTATCGCAATAGCATGCAGCAATTCTTGGCGGATGCCCGCCAGTTATCTCTTGAATTAAGATCTGGGAGCCTTGAAAGTACTTGGCCTTTCGCGGACGGTGCAACCAGCCACCATAGCGCAGATACTCGACGGCTTTGAGCGTGAGACAATACCTATTGATCGCCCGTCCTTGAATCCATATCCCGTACTCATCAGACAATCTCTTAGGGGAATGGAATGCTCGCTTTTCGATTGTCTCCTTTGAATGGTTCTCTTTCGAATATGGCACAATTCCTTGCATGACGTCCAAAAATCGGGACGCCTGTTCACAACGGTCGCCAATGCGATTGATAATTTGAGAGACTTCCCTTTTCTGAAATATCTGGAACTGTGCATCAGAAGATGTTTTCCACTCCGCTGTGTTTACTTTGTAGTTCTCTTCAAACTTGCATTGCGCTAAGTTTGACAGGTCTGATTTAGGTTTCAGGATATTGATTTGGCACTTATCCGTCTCTCTTCCCTTGGTGAATGTAAAAATGAGACAGTTTGCGCTTACGCCTTTGAACACCTTCTGAGGTAATGTTGTGATCGAAGCAATGTTTCCGTTACCGAGAAGTATCCGACGAAGTTGTTCGGCTTGAGGAACTTTGATCCACGAGTCCGGAGTGATAAAAGATGTGTGCCCATTGTTCCTAAGAAGGGTATTAGCCTTTTCTATGAAGAATAGGTAACTGTCATGATTTCCTTGGAAGCATGGATAGCTCTGTGACAGATACTTCTTCTCTTCGTCAGAGAGGCTTGCTCCCCAAGGTGGATTCCCGATGACCGTGTCGAACCCCCCAGCTTTCATGGCATCGGGGAACTGCGCGGGCCAGTCGAAAGCGTGGACGCGCACGAGGTCTTCGGGGATCATGGAGAAGTCGGAGGCGATAAGGGAGTTTCCGCATTTGATGTTGTGGGATAGATTCGGCAATGCGCGTTCGTGGAAGAAGGTCATCTGCTGGGAGAGGGTGGTGTCGTTTTCGCCTTCCAGCGCCTTGAGAAGCAGCGAGAGCTTGGTTACCTCCACAGCCTGCCGGTCAATGTCCACGCCGTAAAGGTGCGTGGTGAGGATGCGTTTGCGTTCGGCGATGGTGAGACGGGTTTCACCTTTGGCGTTCTGATAAACGGCCTTGTCGTGTTTGGGGGAGGAGTTGGCTAGTTGCCACTTCAGGCAATGGTCCAGCAGGAACTGATAGGCGCCGAGAAGAAAGGAGCCGCTACCGCATGCCATGTCGAGCACGCGGAAGGGAGGCGTGGTTTTGCCGCCAGCGAGATCGGCTGGGCTTTTGCCTTCAATCTGTTTGCCGATGGTGTTGTGGACGATATAGTTCACGATATAGGCGGGGGTGTAGTACACGCCGCCGGCCTTGCGGACTTCGGGCTTTTCCTCCACTTTGGCCTGATGTCCGGCGGTCAGGCGGATGACTTTACCGAGGAATCGTTCGTACACCGTGCCCAGGATTTCCACGGGCAGGACGCCGAAGTGGTACGGGCTGCCATGTTCGAAGTAGAGGCTTTGGAGAATGGGCTTGAGGGCCTTATCGTCCACGGCCAGACGCGGCGTGAGCGTGTCCGGAGCATCGGAGATGCCGGGTTCTTTCTTGAAGTGGAACAGGCCGGAGTTGTATTTTTCATCGGCCTTACGGCACAATCCGTTTATAAAACGGTTATAGATGTCCGGCTGCTCACAGAGTTTAAGCAGTTGCCCTTCAGGCTCCAGTCCGCGATCTTCGGCCATTCGAAGGAAAACGATCCGGTCAATAATCCGTTGAACGGTGGCGTTGAGGTCATCTGCCGATAAATCGCTGTTGCGTAAGGCGAGGTTTCGTGCCAGTACATCGCGCCATCCTTCGATATCCTTAAGAAACTCGCTGTCAACCTCGGAAGTGCCTCGCTTACGCTTGGAGGCAGCATACTGGTCGAAG